>DAOTYC010000056.1:0-11324 GCA_034435095.1 Anaerolineae bacterium
TGATGCCGCTATGGTCATAACCGTACATGCCCTTGTCAAGCTCTACAATCTTTGAACCAAAAAGAATCTCAACCACCTTCAAAAGCTGGGAAGTCGAGCCAGCATGAAGCGTGAAGGAAATCCAATCTAAAACCAAACCATCACTGCAAAGACCCCCCGATACGTCCGTCATAAGCCTCACCTTACCAGTTTTATGAATAATAACAAGTTTCGTTACTACCGAAAGGCAAAAAAACACCGCCCAAACGGACACCTACAGAGAATTACCAGTTTCTGTTATGATTATACAAAAAACTTTTAGACCTGTCAAATCAGGGGAATGCGCTCAAGAAGAGGATTTGCCAGAATTGCGCCAGAGAAGATAAGCCTTAAGGTCATCTTTGCTAATCTGTTCTGTAAACGACAAAGAGACCTCAACATCACCAGAAAGAACCTTTATGCTACCATCCTCCGCCACCTCGAAATCAAAGTCTTTGAATAGCGAATCAAGCATTCTAAAGACTTTCTCTTGTTGGGAGATAGCAGACAGTTTAGATAACTCAAGAGCTTTCTTGTAAATAGAAACTTGCTCTTTGACAAAAGACAGAACAACATCACGAAGTCCCTGGTCCTCAATTTCTCGAAACAGAGAAATAAGAGTTTGCTCATCAGAGCTTAACTCAGACCTGGAAATTAGGTGAGAAGGCAGAAAATACGAAAGCGGCTTTCCAGTAATCCTACAGTAACCAACCAAATCATCAAGTGTCAACTGGACACGCCCCAACTCCAAGTTGGAAATACTGGTTTGAGAGACCCCAAAAGCATCTGCAACGTCAGACTGGGATAACCCCCTATCTTCACGTGCAGACTTGAGCCGACCTCGAATGTATTTCAAATCTTTCTCATCCAAAGCACCGCTCCAATCCATAATTTACCTTCTGAATGATTATAACAAAATGCAATCAAAAATACAAGACACTTGCAGAATCTGAATAAGAGTCAATGGATTTTGCACCCCCGTATTACTAGTACGGGGGTGCTTCACACCACCACCCCCGCTTGCCCGTCGCCTCCCGATGCTACCACGTCGCGCTAGGCGTCAAGGGCAAGGCAAGTCAAAATTCACCCCCGCAAACGGCGCGGGGGATGAATTTTGACCCTTGACCCCGTCGCTATGCGACGTGGTAAGACGCATCAGCGACGGGCAAGCAACAGAAAGAACGGTGGTGGTGGTGGTGGTAATAGTGTGCTGGTCGAGAGCAGCAGACCGCCGCCTGGTGGTGGTGGACGCGCTCCAGATCGCCCACGTGCGGCCTGGTCAGGACCTCAACGGCCTGGTCAGGACCTCGAAGCAGACCGCCGCCTGGTGGTGGTGGTGGACGCGCTCCAGATCGCCCACGTGCGGCCTGGTCAGAACCGGACCAGTACGCAGCAGATCGCCCACGTGCGGCCTGGTCAGATTAGCCACTCAACACATGGACTCATAAGCCCTTGGTCGGTAGTTCAAGTCTACCCGCCGCCACTCCGCAGACCTGGCAAGCAGCCAGGTTTTTTGTCGCCCCACACCCCACTAACGATACTTTACGATACTCTACGAACAAAAAAGCGACTGGTAACCGTATCCAGCCGCTTTTGCCTCAACGCCCAACTGAGCAAAGGTCTTTGTGTTCCCCACTCAGCTTAATCGGACCGCTTGCCCACCTGCACTTCACCCCCACGTTCCGCACGGATGCGCTCCACCTCGGCACGGCCCTTAGGCGTAAGCCAGAACCGCGCTTCCGGACGAATTGTGCTGCGACACTCAAGCGCAGCATCCCATCACGCACAATATTCCATCGCACGCTGCGATTTCCTTGAGGTAAACTGCGCCAAATGAACACCTGGCAATGCGCTTGTTGATCACCTAAAGCCAAAGTGAAACGCGCAGAGTTAGCGTAATGGGTGCCTCCGAATTTGAGGGAGCAGATGCTTACGGCGTTTTCCACAGCTATCGAACAAGGCTGGCCGTCATTCTGAGCCAAAGCCCTGAGCCACAGTCCTGAACGCAGCGAAGGAGCAGCGAAGGGGCAGCGAAGAATCTCTTTGTACATCGTGAAATGAGATGCTTCGCTGCGCTCAGCATGACGCAGTTGAGGCTTCTGCTGACTCCGCCTAAAATTCTGGATGCACTCCCCATTTGCCAGCACTTTGACATATTCGGACATCTTGTGGTAAAATAAAAGTAATTATGAGTCCGCGTCTGAGCACGGCGCATTCGCTGCCGCAGTCCAAAGAGGAGACGACACAAGATGCGAATCGAAGATTTCCCGCGCCCCAAGGATGATAATGGCCGCGGCCTGCACTGGTCAGCCAGCCCGTATCATCTGTCCGGCTCAGAGCTCGACTATTGGCTGGACGAGCTCCAGGCGATGGGCATCAAGTGGGTCAAAGTCTTGGACGACGGCGGCGGGTCTTCGCTGGAGCTTTGTCGCCGTTTGAGCGACCTGGGCATCATGCCCGTTGTGCGCCTGTACATCGGCAACCCAGGCCATGTCCAAACCCGTAACCTGGAGGCCATCCGCCGCCTGATTGACGTCGGCGTGTTCTATTTCGAGACCAACAATGAGCCGGACCTGGCGATTGAGTGGCCCGATGGCGTCGTTCCTCGCAATTGGTTGGAGATCGTCGTTGACAATTTCATCATTGATGCGACAGAGATCATCGCGCTGGGCGGCTATCCCGCCTTCCCAGCCATGGGCGTCGGCACTATCGTCAACCCGTTTCAGCTCATCGTCGCCCGGGGGCGTCAGGACCTGTTCGACAATGGGGCATGGCTGGCCATACACAATTACGTCCTGAATCACCCTTTGGATTATCCTTACGATGCGGTGAACCAGACCGGCCAGCCCCTGACTCAGGAGGAATATGAGGCCAACCGCTGGGGCTGGGACAACGACAAGCTGGTCGTCATCAACCGGCTGCGCCGCGAAGGAGCAAAGCCCGGCGCGACTATCCGCGACGATGCCACCTGTTGGCTGGCTTATGTCCTGTGGAACGAGCAGGTGGTGGAGGCGTTCGGCCACTCCGTGCCGATCATGAGCACAGAGGGCGGTGTGGTCGTCGGCGACCGACAGGATGGCCGCTATCCACGCAACGATGTCCGCCGCCATGAAGAAGTCACGCTGTGGATTCAAGATTTCCTGCTGAGCGGGGCGCCCTCCTGGTATTTCACCGTCTTTCACTGGCTCATCGCCAACAATCAGATGGGCCAGTACCGACGCGGCTGGGAGACGCAGTGTTGGTATACCCACTGGTGGGACGCCGAGTTCGGCCTGAACGGACAGTTGCCGACGGTTGATGCGCTTAAGCGGACGCCATCGCGCATTCGCCATGACGCCAGGGCAGACGCAGTCATCAGCGGGCAGGTAACCCAGCCGGGCAGCCTTTCCGGAGCGCCGGGCCGCATCGTCACAGCATGGAAAAACGAGCGGCTGATCCGCCAGACGACAAGCCGCGCCGACGGCTCCTATCGACTGGTAGGCTTGCCGCCTGGCGTGTATGCCATAACAGTAGACGGTGTGTTGGGCGCGTTGGCCTACGGCCTCAACCTGGCTTCTCACAGCCACATCACGCAACCGCTCCCTCTGCCCGCACCAAAGAGCGCGATAGGTGGCCGGGTCTACGACCCATCGGGTGCGCCGCGGGCGGTGCAGACGGTCGCGTTGTACCAGGACGGGAGAAGAATCGCCAGCACGACGACCAACCGCCAGGGGCAGTATGCCTTCGGCCCATTGGCTGCCAGCGCATATCAGGTCGGAGCAGTCGGGCTGGCCCCTCAGACTGCCGAGGTGGACGGCCAGAATCCGGTCACCCTGAACCTGGTTGTACCGGCGGACTGGAAGTATGAATTCAGGCTGGTGACCAAACGGCTGCTGCCGCAGAGCGAGAGCCGGGGCCGACATGCGTTCTTCGGCGTGGTCCGCGATGAGGTCGGCGGCCCTATTGACGGAGTCAAAATTGAGATGAGCTGGACTGGCGCGCTGCCCGGCACACGGTTCCCAACAACCCTGAGCGGCAGCGACCCCGGCAAGCCGAGGGGCTATTTCGAGTTTGTTCACACGCGCGGTGAATTTCAACTGCGGTTGTTGGACACGCCGTGGGCTGCGCAGCCGGCCGATGGTCTGAAGACGGCAGGGCTGCCTGGCCAGCTTCCCGATGAATCCGTCAGCTACGAGGTCAACTGGCAGTTGTGTCGCGTGGATGGCGCGCCGGCGCAAAGCGTTGTGACTGGCACGGTCATTGGCGGCGTGGTGGGGCTGAGGGTCTGCCTCTCGGCGGGCGAATTTGTCGTCTCGAAGCCGATGCTGGCTGATGGATCATTTCGCTTTGACAACCTGCCGGCCGGCGTCTATCAGCTTGAACTGGAAGGAGTCGGTGTAGTCGCCCGTGACATTGTGCTGGACGGCCTGTCGGCCGTTGACTTGCTGCCGATTGACATCTCCGACCACCGGCAGGGAGCTATTACAGGGACCATCTCCGATTTACAGGGCGCTCCATGGGTGGGGGTGAACGTGCGGCTGTGGCAAAGGCAAAGAGAAATTGGCGCTACCACTACCGATGCGGCTGGCCGTTATCGGTTCGAGCAGCTCCTGCCCGGCATCTACGCAGTCGAAACGATTGAACCGCCGGCCCACTCGTCGGATGTATTGGTTGATGGCCGTGAAACCAGGACCATTGACCTGCTCATTCCGAGGCCGCCGGCGGCGCCCAAGACCATAAGCCACTACGTGTTGTTTGGCCGCCCCGGCGTGCGCGGCGGCAAGGCCAATTACCGCGCCGCACGCCGATATATCATCGCCGCCGGTCTTGCGGCCGGTTTTGATGCAGGCGAGGCGGCTCACGCCGAAAGAGTGACCATCATCGGCGACGACAGTTTGGTGAGCCGGGAAGTGGAAGACCGCTTGCGACAGGCCGGCTGTGTCGTCGGGCGCGTTGCCGGGGACACGTATGCGATTGCTGAGCAGCTCGCCGCCCTCACAGAGCAGCTTTCAGCCGTCAGCCATCAGTTGTCAACCTAAGGAGGTGCTTATGCCAAAAGGGACGCCTGCCTCAACTCTAGAGGTCGTCAACGACGCCGCTGCATACGGGGTCGTAGTTGTACCAGCCGAAGTGGTGCCGGGCCAGATTTTCTGGAAAGTGGTCGTCGTCCATCACCTGACTCCGGCAGAGAACCGGGGCAATCACCACATCTTTGTTGATGTCGTAGATGAGAACGATAAGCGCGTCTATGGCGCGCGGGTCAAGATGACCTGGCAGAATGGCTCAGGCATCAACACCATTGACAAGCCACCCAACGAAGCCGGCACAAATTTCCCCATGTGGAAGAACCAGGTGTGTAACATCGAGGTCGTTGATGGGCTGGTCAGCGACCGCGTGCTGAACCTCCATACGAAGCACCCGGACGAAGGCAATGGCAACACCATGTTCCACCATTCTTTCTTTGTCAAATTTAAGAAAGCGCGCTATGATGGGCCCATCTACCCCGAAAACGGGGCGATAGAGGGACGGGTGAAAGGCGGCGCAGGAATGGTTATCGCGCTCCTTAAGGGCGATGCAGTCCTGGTGCGGACAACCATCGGCCCCGACGAGCGGTATCGTTTCGAGAAGCTCGTCGCCGGGACCTATGCAGTCCAGGTGGAGGGCACCACGGCCATTGCCCGCGACATCCAACTGGACGGCAACAGCGTGGTGGTCATTGTCCTGAGCCTGAGCGGCGGAGGGAGCGAGCAGCCCATCAGCCACTACGTCCTGTTTGGCCGGAAGGACGCGCCTGGTACACAGACGAACTTTGTCCTGGCTCAAGATTACATCCTGCGCAAGGAGCTGACCTGCGGCTTCAGCGTCGAAGAGGCCCTGCGCGCCCGCCAGGTGACCATCATCGGCGACGTGCGCGCCGTGAGCGAGGCTGATGAGCGGCGGCTCATCCAGGCCGGGGTGCAGGTCCGCCGCATCAGCGGGGACAGTTACACTGTCGAGGGGATTTTGGCGCAGTTGCCATAGGCGGCAGGCAGTAGAACGTGCTGAACTGGGTAAGGCGACGAGAATACATCCTGCTGGCAACGATCACGCTGGCCGCAGCGGCAGCGCGTTTCTATCACATCACCGCGTTGCCGCCGGGCCTGCACTTCGACGAAGCTTTCGAGAATGTCCAGGCCCTGGATATTCTCGCCGGGCGCGGCTATCCGGTCTTTTTCGAGGGCAACTATGGCGTTGAGCCAACGCTCATTTACCTCATCGCCCTGTATTATCGTGTCTTCGGCGTCAGTGCGCTGGCCGGGCGGATCATTGCCGCAGCGATGGGCACGCTCACCGTACCCGCCCTCTACCTGCTGGTGCGTGCGGTCTTCCTGCAAGAGACCGCGGCGCGGCAGGGCAACAAGGAAGCAGAGGATGAAGGTTTGGCCCGCTCTCGAGCCTCGCTCATCGGCTTGTGGTCGGCTGCATCTCTTGCCCTGCTCTTCTGGCACATCCACTTCAGCCGGCTGGGCATCGAACCCATCCTCGTGCCTCTCAACACCATCGCCATGCTGTATTTTCTGTGGCAGGGCCTCTCAACTGGCCGCGTTCTGCCGTTTGTCCTGACCGGCGCTCTGATTGGCTTCGGGCCGTACACCTACCCGGCCGGTCGGCTGTTGCCCCTGCTCGCCGCGGGAGTGGTTATCCACTGGCTGCTGGTGCGAGGCCAACCCGTTGCCGATACCACTTCCGCGCCAGGCTGGCGGAGATATGGCCGCGGCCTTGCTCTGGCGGCGCTGGCTGCTGCAGTCGTCTTCGCCCCGTTGGGCTGGTACTTCAAGGACCACCCTCAGTTGCTGACCCAACGAATGAGCCAGGTGAGCGCGATAACACCGGCGCGGGATAGCGAGAGATCCCTGGAGACCCTCGCCGCCCACGCGGAGAGCGCGGCCTACATGTACACGGTGCGCGGCGACAGCGACGTGCGAAACAACCTGCCCGGCCGGCCGGTGCTGGACCCGGCCTGGGCGACCCTGTTCCTCGTCGGGCTGGCGGCCTGCGCCATCCGTTTCCGACGGCCTGCCTATGTGTTGCCGGTGTGGTGGCTGGTGGTCATGACAATTCCCACGGTGCTGAGCGAGTATCCGCCGCATTTTCGGCGCGCGTTGGGGGCGAGCCCGGCGGTCGCCGTGCTCATCGCCATCGGCGCGGTCACCGTGCTGGACTGGCTGGCGACAGACAGGCCAGACCCTGCCAAGGTGGATGAACCCAGGAGGGCGCGGCTGAACGCGAAACCTGCCATCATCGTCGCGCTGACCGCCCTGGTGTGGCTGTACGGCGCCGGCGCGGCCCTGCATGATTACTTCGTGACGTGGGCGCAGTCGCCGGCGCTTTATTACGCCTTTGACGTCGGTCTGCGCGACATCGGCGAGTACGTCCGCCGCCTGCCGCCGGAGGAGATGGCCTACCTATCCCCCGTGCGACAGGACCATCAGACGATTGTCTTCACCGTCGGGCGCGAATTCCGGCCCGTAACCTTTGACGGACGCCGCTGTCTGGTATTGCCGCCGGCGGAACGCGCAGCGACGTACATCCATCTGGTGGCCGAAGACCGTGGCCTGCCACGCGCGCTGCGCGCATACCTGCCCGATCTGCGCGAGGTCCGGCAGCTCACCGACTACGCCGGCGAGCCCTATGCCGGCATCTATCACCTTCCATCAGGCAGCCGCCAGATCATCGAACCGGCGACGCGGATAGAGGCGCGATTGGGCGACTCCATCGAACTGTTGGGCGCGGATATGGCTGAGGCCCGCTACCGCCCCGGCGAGGCCATCGTGGTAACCCTCTACTGGCGTGCGTTGGAGGCCAGCGACCGCGATTACACCGCCTCGGTGCAGCTCCACGGGCCATTCAACCCGGCCACCCATGGGCCGCTGTGGGCGCAGGAGGATGCACAGCCCGGCAAGGGGACCTATCCCACATCGCGTTGGACGCGCGGCGAGACGATTGTCGAGCGATACTCGTTCGTGGCCCCGCCCGATGCGCCGCCGGGCAGGTATTCCCTTCAGGCCAGCATGTATTGGCTGCCCACGCTGGAACGGCTGCCTGTCACGCTGGCCGCCGGGGAACGGTCGGGAATGGATACCGTCGAGTTGGGCCAGGTGGAAATCGTCATCGAATAAAGCCACCCCGGGCGGCTATGGAAACCTTTTCTACGTAGCGAACACCTTAACTCTTGCCAGAGATTTGGCTGTAAGCTGCGACGAAGAGCGGTTCCAGCTCACTGATGTCCGGTTCCTCCGGATGCAGGGGCTCAAATATGGCTTGGTTGAATGCGGTGTCGAATGTCCGGACCTTCCAGTGCTTGCCGCTGAAACTATCGGCCATGTCCCTAGGTACCTTGAAGAACAAGTACCACGATTTGGTCGCCCTCCAGACCACTGCAAAGGCGATTTTTTTGCCTCGTTTGAACCCAGTGTACCCTTTGTTTATGTTGTACGGCAGGTCCCAACCGTGCTTCTTGCACAGAGCATCAATGGCTTCCACGGTCTTGCGGAACTGCGCCGTAGCTTCCGCGCCGTGCTCAGACGCGTAGAACTCCCAGTTCCAATCTCCTTTGGCTTTGGTGACACCGGGCTTGGGCTGGGGCTTCTCTTCGAGGAACTCGACCAGAAGGAACTCCTCACTCTCGAAGCAATAACGGCGCACCTGCACGAGGTCAATGGAATAGCCCATCTTGGTGGCCATGCGAGGCACAGTGCTCTTGAAGGAGGGGGCGATCAAGATTACCCGAATGTCCAGATTATCCCAGTCAATCTCGATCTCGGTCGGGCGCGTCTTGCTTTCCAGCCAGATCGCCTTGATCGAGTCAGGATTCGTCTCGGCCCAGATGGCGTAGCCCAGCGCCTGCGGCAGGATGTCTTCGCCCGCCACAACGTTCTTCAGCTCAATCAGGCATATACGTGCGTCCTGGTCGACGCCAAGCATGTCCGGTATGCCCTGCTTGTTGCCTGTGCGGATCTGCCGGTAGACGATGGACACATCTCCCAGAATGTCCTGGTTAGCGTAGATATACTTCTCTAGATCCATTTCGCTGGCGAAGGGCTTCTCGATCAGGGTCCGGGTCTCTCCCGCCGATTTCCAGTACAGATTCAGCATGTTGTCTTCTCCTCTTGGTAAACAGGTCTCAGATAGATCGCTTTTGTTATTCTCCGTGTCCCCCTCTGTCTCTCTAGGGTCAATTCACCGCCGCCTTACGCGGGCGGCGCGCCTTCGAGCAGGTCGCGGAGCGAGAGCGTGAACCATTCTTGATGGAACTGCTCCCAATACGCCAGGGTCATTTGGTCGGCGTCAATAACGACGGTCAGGCCGGTGCCATCCCAGATTTGCGGGTCATGGAGAAAGGTTTGCATGGCCTGGGAAGTGATCTGGCCCCGGCTGGCACGCGCCAGTTCGAGCAGGCGGTTGTAATAGGGCGGCGACTGGGCAGCAAGCTGCGGCAGCAGGGCCTGCATCTCAGGCGACAGGTAGCGGTCGGCGCTGATCAACAGGCCGTCGGCGTCCGGCAGCAATACGGCGCTCTGGGTGTAGCTCAGCTCCAACGCGCGCACTTCTTTCTTGGGCAACCGTGCGATGGTCATGTTGGCGGCCTGCATCCGGTTCTGGGACAGCAAAGCCTGTTGAAGGCTTTCCAGAGTCTGCGGCGCGTCCAGTGCATCGCGGATCAGGCTCATCGAATCGGTTGCGCCGGCCGGGACGGCTCCCTGGCTCAGCACACGATGCGACTCCAGGAACAGCCCACTGGCGGTGACCACGGCAAGCGGTTCCAGCGAAGCTGGAAAGGCGAGTTCGACTCGAGACAAAGCGGGGTTCTGCGGGTGACGGACGAGAAAGGCCGGACGGGAGGCCGGTCGGCTTAGTTCCTGGCGGCGGCCGATGATCAGATTACGAGCCTGAGCCATGTTGCCTGTGGCCGCCAGCACGTAGCACCCGTTCCCGCTGCTGAGCGGCGTCTCAGGCGGAGCGACATACACCGCGAAGTTGATCAGCTCCAGGTCGTCAAGGCTGACGCCGCTGCCCTCCGCCATCCCACGCAGCTCATCTAACACGCCCGGCGCGATCTGCGTGACCTGGGCGTGGATGGCCTCCAACCACTTCGTCGCGCTGCCGCCATGGGCCTGCGGCAGTATGAAAGCCAGCTCAGCCTGCACCTGCTCGATAATGCTCTGACGCAAGATGTGACCGCGGGCCAGACCCTGTTCGTATGCACTGCCCCAGAGGTGAATGACCGGTAACCCGCCAGTCAGCGCATGGCTGAGGTCGTCCACGCCAGGAGCCTCCAACGTTGGCGTGGAGGCCAGGTCCAGCGGCCGATGGTCGCTGGCGAACAGGTATTGGCCCGGCAGCCGCCCTTTCCATGATACCCACATCTCCGGCAGGTAGATTTGCGTCGTATCGGCGGCCAGTTCGACAGTGAACCGGTAGCCCAACGTTGCCCGGAGCGGCAATTTGACCACCGCAAATGTCACCTCGCGGCCATCGAAAGTGACCGACGCGCCGTCGAAATCCGCGTGGCCCTCCACAAAGGCAGTATCAGAGGGTATCTCAACCTTGAGGACAAAATCGGCCAGGTCCCAATCTACGAGGCTGGTCACCTTGATCTCAAGCGTGACCCGTTTGCCGGTTAAGACAGGCTTTAATTGAATGTCCACCGGCGGCCAGGGCCCCTGGGCCTGGGCAGGCGATCCGCCGGAAGGCGACGTGACCGACGCGAGGCCGAATATGATGATGAGCGTCCAAACCAACCACTTGGGCATAGAATCTCCATCTCGAAAATGAGGAGACCGCCTGGCGAATTCCTGATACGGCGGACCCCCAGGGCTATAACGAACTGAGAAGTCGCTTTCAAGCGATCAAGGTGCGGCTGCTCCGGATTGCCTGGCATAATACCACGAACTCCTTCCAGGCGCAAGAGCGGGGGGTAGAGGTGACTGCCAATTCTGACAGGAAAGCCCCTCGGCGTCACAGCCGAGGGGCTCAACTTAGGGAGAAATCTTGGACTTATGGCTTGAACAAGCCGCCAAGTTACTTCTTGTTGATTTCTTCGAGTACCGGGATCACATCCTCCGGTTTGGGCAGGTCGAGAATCGGGTAGACTTTGGCGAAACGGACGATTCCCTGTTTGTCCACAACAAATACCGCCCGCTGGCTGAAGCCGGCCTCATGCCGGATGCCGTAGGCCTCGGCCACCGCACCCTGCGGGTGGAAATCGGCCAACAGCGGCACGCGACTGACACCCATGGCCGCCCCCCAGGCCTTCTTTGTCGGCTGAGCGTCAACGCTGATGCCTA
>DAOTYC010000057.1:0-7580 GCA_034435095.1 Anaerolineae bacterium
GAATACCTGATGGCCCGACAAAACCCCGATGGTGGCTGGGGCTGGTGGCCTGGTGACGTCAGTCGCCCTTTGCACACAGCCCAGGTCCTGCACGCGCTATTTGAAGCTGAAGAAAACGGACTGGTGGACATGCGGGAAAACCAGCGGTCGCTCGGCCTGGAAGCGTTACGTCGCTATTGGGAATCGGCCGCTGACATGGACCTGCAGGCTTACCTGCTGTATGTCATGAGTCGGCGGCGTAGCGACGACGAAGGCCTGGATACGTACAAGCTCTGGTGGGACCGGCGCAAACTGTCCACGCCAGGGCTCGCCTACCTGGGGTTGGCTCTGGACAACCTGGACGCCCTGCCCGAACACCGTCGGTCCGACCTGCTGAACATGTTGCAGCAACGTGCCTCGCACACCGAACACTTCGTGTGGTGGCCCACACCGGTCGGCCGTGGCGACATGCCCGGCGGCGACCGCTACGGTACGGCGGTGGCCTTGCAGGCGCTCCTGCGCTGGACGCCCACCGCGGAAGCGGTAGGCCGCAGCCTCGATTGGTTGTTGCGCACCGACTCATCGCCGGACGAGGTGATTGATTTTGCCGCAGCTCAGGTGTTTGTTACGCTGGCGCAGGCCAGGCAATCGCAGGAGCCCTTATCTGAGGGTGTAGTTCGCGTTGCCTTGGAAGGTGTGCCCGTGTTCGAGAGCGCAGTGAACAACCGCGACCTGCTCAAGGTTCACGAAATCGTCCTGCAGGACCTGCGTCCTGGCTCTAATTGGATTGAAATCTTGTTGGAGTGGCCCGGCCCGCTCTATTTCGATTGGACGCTGGATTATATCCTGTCTGATGGGGAGCTGGATGCGGCCCACTCCGCCGACGGGATCAAGCTACGACGAAACTATCTGGACATCGAAACTGATAAGCCAGCCTCATCGTTCAGGGTTGGGCAGTTCGTACTGACCGAGCTGGAAGCGCAGGCGGACAAGCCTGGCTATGACGTGGTAATCGAGGATGCGCTGCCGGCCGGCCTTCGGCCGGTGGTAGGCAGTTTGAAGGTAGATGGCCTGGAGCATTCCGGCCTGGAATTGGGCGCGCGCGGCGATGTGGCGCGGTTTTACCTCACCGAGCTGCCCGCTGGCCTCCACACTTTCACTTACCTTCAGCGTGCCGAGACGCCAGGGCGATTCCTGGCGATGCCAGCGACCGCCTATCTGCTGCACAATCCCGCACGCTGGGGACAATCGGCCGGCGCGCAGATCATCGTGCAGGAAGACGTATCAAAGAGCGGTCTGTAGAACCGTGAGGAGCAGTCACAAGCCCACAATGTGGTCAAAGATCAAAATGGCATAATGAATGCAGGCATTTTTAACGGCTTGCCAGTCATGCCAGCGTGGTTCGAGGTTCTTGTATTCGGCCAGGTTGAGTTCCTCCAGATCGTAGGGCAGTGGGTTGGCGAGCTGAATCTGTAACTGCTGCAGGGCTGATTCACCATCAGGCTGAGGGTAAAGGCGATCAAAAGGGTGCAGAGCGGTTATGACGCCCTGATCGCCCATGTGATCAGCCAGAGCGACGAAATCTACATAATCACGGGTGGCGTTCCGCCGTAAAATCAGCGCTCCTTTGATTCGTAACATCTCGGCTTCGGTTGGAATAGTGATCTTTTCGCCCAAGTACTCAATTTGTGTCGTCTCGAGCGGCTCCTCCCGAATCAATTGCCTCACACCTGTTTCGATACCATCCAGACTGCCAAGTATCTGAACTGGACGCTTCAGGCGAGACGTTTTCCATCCAGCAACTGCTTCCAGGTCAGCCAGTACCTGGTCGAATCGCTGTCGTAAGTCACTCAATACATGATCAGCGTCGGCGGACATACGATGCTGTGCGTATATGGCTGCTGCGCTACCTCCGACCAGGACGGTCCCGGGCAAAATGCGTTGCAGGTGGGCGGCAGCAGATAGCACGCGTTCCCAATCAGGCAAGGTATTTTTCGGCATAGTGTTTCCAGAAATGGTAACGTTGTTCATAGGGGTCAGCGGTGTGCGCCTGGCACACCCGCAGAATCTTTTCCAATACAGTTCGGTCGGCAAGTGCGGCCTTGCGCAGCTCGGCCCAATCCTCTCGCTTGCCGCGGGCGATTATGTCGTCAATCGCGGCCAGGGTAAACTGTTGATGGGTCAGATGTCGGTGTAACATTCTAACCTCTTTATCCTTCGTGCCTTTGTAATGTCCTATTGCCTGCCTTGTTTACAGAAAACCCAGCCGGGTCAAGCCTATGACGAATAGCGGCGCGAGTGCGATGGCTGGCAGCAAATTGGCGACACGCACGACCCTGAGGCCCAGCAGGTCGAACCCAATGCCGAGGATCATGACGCCACCGGCGGCGGTCATCTCGACGATGGCCGGCATGTCCGAGCTGACTGAACCGAAAAGACCCACGCCCAGCAACTTGGCAGCCAGGCTCAACCCACCCTGATACACCAGCACGCTGCCGGAGGCCAGGATCACGCCAGGTCCCAGCGAGGCTGACAAAGCCATTGAGGAGAACAGGTCAAGCGTTGATTTGATCATCAGCAGGTTCGCATCGCCCAGCAGCCCGTCCTGGACGGCGCCCAGAGTGGCAAGGGGGCCGATGCAGAAAATCAGGCTGGCGGTCACAAACGCCCGGCTGATGGATCGGTCAACGCTGGCCCGCGAGAGAGGGCCTTCGCTTGGCTCAGGCTGTCGCAGCCCCGTGTCCGTTTGGCCGAGGTCCGTCGCGTCCCGGTCATTCTCAGACAGCGCTGAGTCTTCGTCGCTTTGAGAAGCGTAGCGCCGAAAGGTCCCGGCGGCAGAAACGCCCCGACGTGCGGCCTGCCGGGCCTTGAACCAGGCCTCAACACGGTCGCCCAGGGTATTGAGATGATCATCCAGTCGCCAGGCTTCGCCCCAGATGCCGCCCAACAAAATACTGAACATCACGATCAGGATGTTCCGCGTATTCAGTGCCATTTGTAATCCTACCACCAAAGTGACCAGTCCCAGTCCACGGATGATAGTCTCTTGCACCCGGGCGGGCAGGCGGTTGCCCAGCAGCGAGCCAACCGTCCCGCCGAACAATACTACTGCGATATTGACCACTGTTCCGAGCACACGGCCCCCTTAGTAGATGACCCGCAAGCGTCGCGGTAGCAGCGAAAATTCATAATATCGCTCACCCAGGCCAAAGATTTCGCCGTCCACGTGAGACACCAGTGGGCTATCAGACCTGACCCTCACCTCTCGTGCGGCGAGGGTCTTGACCTGTTTCAGCCGGGTGTGGTAACCTTTGAACACGAGGGGCATGAACCGCAGCATGTCCAGCCGGCTTACCGGCGAAATCACGCACAGGTTCAACAGGCCATCGTCTATTTTGGCTTCCGGTGTGATCATGAACGCGCCGGCGTAACGCTGTCCATTGGCCACCGAGACCATCATCGCACTTTGTTTGATCTGCTGTCCATCGGCGACAATCTCCAGCTCATAGGACCGGTGCTGGAAGATCAATACTTTCAACAGGGCAATGAAGTAGAGTAGCATACCGCGCAGCACCTTAATCTTGCGGCTCTCGATGTTGACCTCGGCGTCAAAGCCCATGCCGACCCCGTATGCGAACAGCCGATCATTGATGCGTCCCATATCCACCAGGCGAGTGCGGCCTTGAATCAGCCGGTCAATCGCCGTACTGAGATTTCGAGGCACGCCGGCGGCGTAGGCGAAGTCGTTGCCCGAACCGCAGGGGATGACACCCAGCCTTACGATGTCGGCCGGATTGGGGTCATTTCCCAAGTCGGCGCACAGTCCGTTTACCACCTCGTTGACTGTGCCATCCCCGCCGAGAGCGACAATGGTCTGTTCGCCTTGCGCCAGGGCTTGCCGCGCCAGTTCCACCGCATGGCCGGGATACTCGGTCTGAACCAGATCGAAGCCCAGCCCTTTGTTGGACATCAGCTTTGAAGCGATGGTGATGGCGTGTCGGCCATACCCCCGGCCCGCCATCGGATTGGCAATCACTTTGATTGTGGACATGCTTCTGATACTCTGCTCAACCTTTTTTGGATCGAGAGTGCGGTGCTTCCCACCCGCAGGTGAAAGCAACTGCCAAAACAATCTCACACCTTTGGCATGAGACAGCGATATTGTACCACACCTTGATCAAATCGTCGACACAGATGACCAGGCGGGCGCGTCCAGAATTTTAGACGAATTGGCAGAGGCCTCAATCGCGTCATGCTGAGCCGAAACCCTGAACCGAAGTCCTGAGCGCAGCGAGGGAGCAGTGAAGGGTCGGCGAAGCATCTCATTTCACGATGTACAAAGAGATTCTTTGCTGCCCCTTCGCTGCGCTCAAGGCTTCGACTACTAAGAAACTACCCTATCCCGTCATTCTGAGCGAAGCGAAGAATCTCAACGCCTGCCAGCGCGAGATGCTTCGCCTTCGGCTCAGCATGACGGGAGGGGGCGGCGCCTGCAAAGAAACGCCCCGGTCATGACGACACCTGGCGGCGTTTCTTCCCCCAAGCGGCGCGCCCACGCGCCATGGGGGAGCTCAGAATGACGGCCAGCGCGGTTCTGTGGCTATGGGGGTTTTCCCACACCCTCACAGTCGCTCAATTGACATACTCATTCACCCAAACTATAATATACATGGTGTTGTCTTGATAATAATTGATAATCAAATGGACGTATGTGTTTGAGCCGGTCAACCCGGCCAGAAGGAGTGAACGATGAGTGTCGAAACGACTTTCTTGCTTGGCGCAGTTGGCGCGGCAGCGCCAGAAATCCTCAGGCTGTACGAGCTGCGCGCCAACCCCGACCAATTTACCTGGACGTGGGCGTATCTGTTCCTGACCGTTCCTTTCCTGTTGCTCGGTGGACTGGTAGCCGTTATTCTGCCGGCTACTACCGTATGGGGAGCATTCTATACCGGCCTATCGTTGCCCGTCATCATTACCGCCGCGGCAAAGAAAGCCCAGGGGGGAGCAGAGGGTCAGGTTGTGGCAACCAGGACAGGCTCGGCGAGGCCCGCGCCTCAGAGTGGACTCAAGGCCTATCTGAACGCTCTCCTATGAGCCAGCTCGTCACTTTTCTGGCTGCATTTCTGCTGATCACCGCTTTGGCGGCTTTGGTTCTGGTCGCCATCATGATCCGTACCCAACAGTCGGAGCGGATGAATGCGAGTGACCTGAGCGGAGCCAGTGACGCCGGCACCGGCGCGGAGATGGCTTCGATTGATGATCCAGGCCATGCTGAAGGCGATGGGTCAGCATCCTCCTATGCCATCGTCAAGCACCTGGACCGTATTCAACGCGCCAACAAGAAACAATTGTTTGAGCTGACGGCTGCTATCACTGATGCCGGAGATTGGCGTGCGCTCGGCAAACAGTTTGACGCACTTTTCGACAAACGACTGGTTCACCTCAGGGCGCTGACCAAGCGGAACACTGCCGTCTTGCCGGTCGGCA
Organism: Anaerolineae bacterium; assembly: GCA_034435095.1. Taxonomy (GTDB): domain Bacteria; phylum Chloroflexota; class Anaerolineae; order DAOTYC01; family DAOTYC01; genus DAOTYC01. The sequence continues at coordinate 5,467 of DAOTYC010000057.1, forward strand.
AGGCACTCAATCACACCATTGAGGCCTACCGCCTCTCTCGCCTCATTCTCGACCTCTACGAGAAGTTCGTCGCTCCAAGCGAACTGGTGACCAGCACCCTGGACGAATGGTTTCGCGCTAGCCGCAACCTGAGCATTACCGAATTCATTTCCAGAATCCAGTTGGACTGCGCGCGTATCCTGTTGCTTAACCTGGACTACGCTCAGCCGCTCTGCAAGACAGCCATTGAGCAATTGAACATGGCGGAAACTTATTGTAGCGCTGCCAACCTACCAGACAATGACGCAGCGGCCCAAACACTCCTGGCAGAAATCGCCCTCAGAAGACAGCGGTCAGGCCAATCCCAGCGACCTTCTTAACGACTCTTCTCCACCTGAGAGGCCAACGTCTCCAGAAAGATTGTCGCGTCTTCATCAATCAGTCGCAAGTTATGGTGGCTCCAAAAGGCCCGATGGTAATCGCTGGGCCTCCACTGGTCGGCGTAAGCCATACGCCGATAGAGCCGGCCGTAGCGGTCTCTTAACCGTCGCGTCACTTGCAGATACATCTGTTTGAAGTTCGGATCGGCCAGGCTATAGCCCACGAACAGAAAAGTCCGCGTGGCGAAAAAATAGAGCAACATATCAACCAGCGTGGGCAGTCGCTCATAGAACTCCTGATAGTCCCGCTCGGTCAAGACAATGGAATCAGGGCGTTCAATCGAACCGTGCATCTTGACCAGCAGGGTTTCGCTGTGGCCGGAAAAGGCGACTTCGTAGTTGTCCACGACGCTCGTTACTCGCCGGCCGGCGTCCATCAGTGCGCGGTCTAACAGTCGGTCCCAGTTCGTGGTGATAATGACCGAGACGGGCAGCCGGGCGATGGCATGATGGGCGCGAAGCGGCTGTACGCCGGGTGGGTCAATACGCTCACGCAGGAAGGCCAGCAACGCGGGCCGCCCCAACCGTTCGGCATAGTTTTCAGCGACTTCCGTGTACAGGCTCACGCAGCCGCTGTCCCAACGACACCGGCAGGTTTGATGATCGAAATTCCAGCACTTTCCTGCCCGGCAAAAATCGGCTGCCAGAGCCAGCTCCCTGGTCAACTGCTGCGCCGAAGGCAACCCCTTTTGACCATGGGTCCCCAACGATATGCCTGCGCCAGCGAACAAGACGACCTGTCCATCCCGTAATTCCGCAATCAGGTCTCGCCTTTTCTGCTGTTCAACCGGTTCGGTCTCCATTATAACTCTCCCCAGCGCTTTCCCACTCGGTTATCGCCACACACAGGTAAAATTAAAGTAACAACTTGTAGTATATCAGAGATTTTCCAACATGGCAAGTCCGGCCAGCCCCAAAAAGACGGCTACGAGGCGCAATGGCCTCGTAGCCGGTAGTCAAGTGGAGTATGTCTCAATCGTTGAGATAATTCTGCTCGCCAACAGGGATTTACAGCTTCAAAATCACCTTACGGTAAATGAAGTAGACAATCACGCACAACACGACGGTAATGGCAAATGGGAGCAGGCTCGGCACAATCGCCGCCCCCACGGCTGCGCCCACATCGCCAAATTTTTCCGCCAGCTTCAGGACGAAAAGAATGGAGAAGGGAATGACCCAACCAAACAACGCCAGCACGAAAAGCCAAAAAGTCATCACTTTCAGACTGCCTACTTTGTTTTCTGAATCCGGTGCCTGTTTCGACATTATCTCCTCCTTAACACTGAGTTGTTCATTGATAGTGCAGTCATACCACAATCCTGCCCTTTAATTCGCCCACAAGTACAATTATAGCACAGAATTCTATTTCAGTCAATAGAATATCACAAATTGATTCATACTGTCTCGATTTGGACACTCATCCATACAAGAGAGTTGACAGCTTTATGTCTTGGGATTACAATGAGATTCGGTTTTTACGGAGGTTTATACGCGCATGACCATAGAGGACTCTGAAAAAGGGCAGTTCGACGCTCGTCCTTCCGACGGAATCGTCTTCCAAATTGAAGACCTGGACTGCGCCGACTGCGCCGCCAATCTGGAAAAGGCGATAAGCACTTTGCCCGATGTGACATCGGCTCACATTGACTTCATGCGAGCCAGGTTAACCGTCATTCCCAAGGAAGGCAAGGACAT
>DAOTYC010000058.1:0-23950 GCA_034435095.1 Anaerolineae bacterium
CATGATGACCACCTGTGGGGCATCCCGCATACACTGGGGATGCAATTGCTGTTGTTTTACAACGCCCGCATGATTGCCGCCCCTCCGGCTGACACCACCAGCCTGATTGGGATGGCCTTGCAGTGGACGGATGAGGAGCGGTACGGATTGGGCATGAACGCCCTCGACCCACTTTGGCTTGTCCCCTGGCTGGCGGCTTACGGAGGCTGGCCAACCGATGCACAGGGACGCCCCACGGTGAATGCAGAAGCCATGACTCAAGCGCTGACATTTCTGCACAGTCTGGCCTGGGAACACAAAATCATGAATGGCATGGCCGATTATGACGCCGGGTTGGAGGCTTTCAAGGCCGGACACACCGCCATGTGGATTGACGGCGAGTGGGTGCTTAACGAACTGGGCAGCATGAAAGACATGGAATGGGGAGTGGCCTTACTGCCCATCCTGGCCGACACCGGCCTGGAACCAGCCTGCCTCATCGCGGGAAAGTACTTCGCTTTTGGGAGACATTTGGAAGGCGATAAGCTCGAGGCAGCCCAGCATTTGGTTCAGCAGCTCGTCGGCCCCGAAGGCGCCGCGCGGTGGACGGAGGTCTTTCACACTTTGCCTTCTTCACTTACTGTGTTGAACGGTGACATCGTACAGCGCGATGCGTTCATGCGCATTTCTGCGGCACAGGCCCTGGCCGGCCGGGGGGTAGGGCTATCCAGCGGGATGCAGCAGGCTATAGAAATCATGCGGGGGCCGTTGGAGGACGTCATGTTTGACCGCGTCTCTCCCAAAGAAGCAGTGCGAGGGATGAAAGCTCGTTTGGAAGCCATGGCGTCGCCCCAGCCGTAGTCAGCATGAACGAGGCGCGCCCGACGAACGTTGATACTGCAAGCTCCAGATAGTGTGAGGCCGCCAGGTAGGGACACTGATTTGAGCGATGAGTTGTACGCTTCTGATTTTGCCTGCTGGTGCCATGCTTTGGAAAGAGCGCTGCGCTCTGGCCCTCTGCCCGGACTATCGGCCCAGCGAAGAATGGCGCCTACACCCCGCCGATTGAGTCCGGCGGCTGAGGAGAGTGCGCCGCGACAGGGCAGCGTCCTGTTGCTCCTCCATCCCGATCACGCGGGAGTTTGCCTGCCGGTCACGCTGCGCAGCGAACGCGTCGCATATCACAAAAGCCAGATTTCATTGCCGGGCGGCCTGAAAGAACGCGATGATCTGACCCTATTGGACACGGCTCTGCGCGAGACCCGCGAGGAAATCGGCATCGGGCCGGATGACGTCCGAGTTTTGGGGAAGCTCACTCCGCTCTATGTCCCTGTCAGTCACTCTTGCATTCATCCGTATGTCGCCTGCCACCTGGCCAAACCTGCCTATCGAATCAATCCTGACGAAGTGGCTGAGGTGATCGAGCTACCCCTGCAAATTCTCATGGACCCCAGATGGACGACCGAAGAAGAGTGGGAAATTCAGGGACAGCTTGTCAGGGTGCCATTCTACCAACTGGGACACCATAAAGTGTGGGGGGCGACCGCCATGATCCTCAGCGAGCTGGCCGCCCTTCTTGCTGCCACACCAGGGCTTGAGCATATTCCCAATCCGCCGGCGTGTTGATGTTGACGAACGACCGCCCCTCAGGGTCAAATCTGCGCAACTCAGGTTCTTCAACGTAACGCACGCGGACATCTGGAAAGAATCTGACAATCATCACCTCTCCACTGTTCAGAAGCCTCTCTATGGGCTGAATACAGCGCACTGAATACACGGCGTGCAAAGCCTCCACGCCGTCGGCGCGGCGCGGCACGACAACATCATGACCTGGGGCAAGGTCTACCAGGTACTTCAGCAGGTCGGTATTGAGAAATGGCATGTCGCAAGCGACGATGAGAACATATTCATGGCGGGCAACACGGAGAGCAGAATAGATGCCAACCAAGGCTCCTCCGAGTGGATAGGCGTCGGGCGTGAAACGGACTCCTTCCAAAACATTGGCGAATTTGTCCGGCCTGTTGGTCACCACGATACAATCCGCGGTCACGGCTTTTAACTTCTCCACAACACGGGCGATCAGCGGACGCTTGCCCAATGGAACGAGGGACTTGTCGAAACCGAGCCGGGAGCTTTTGCCGCCGGCCAACACAGCGCCGCTAACTTCCAGAACCATACGACCTGGTGCCCACCTGACACCGTGAATAGGCACGCGCAACCACCGTCTCATCCTCCAACAGCCGCACCTCATGCCGCCACCAACCGACAGGCGCCCGCCAATCCAGCAACCAAGTGGCGACCCACAACTGGTCGCCAGCTCGGGCGGCATGAAGATACTCCAGGTCAAATCGTTCTGGCTTAAGGACAGTCTCGCCGCCCAACGCCTCGAAGTAGCTGCCGAGGTTGTCCAAGAACCAGACCAGATACACGGCGTGATTGACATGCCCCATTGTATCCAGTTCGTGGTATTGGACTGTGCGCTGGCTGGTGAAGGGCTCGCCGCGGACAGGCTCCGCGTCCCACGTCCACGGCAACGTATGGACCGCCTCGATGCCACTGGGTGGGAATGCGGTGATCATGTCGTCAGGCACGCGTGCCACCTGTCCTGTAGCCGTGTTTACGAAGGCCCAGTCGGCTTGCGCGGCACAAACCAGTGATTGATCATTGCTCCGGCGTATTTCATACTCTCGCAGCGCACGGATACGTCCGAAGCTCGATATCCACGTCGTGGCCTGCAAAGAATCAGGGTATTGAACCTCGCCGTACCACTCGAGCCGAAAACGATGTACCCACCAAAACGCCTCCATTGCCGCATAGCGCTGCAAAGGATAACCGGCATAGGCTGAGGCCAAAATGCCGGCTTCCTGCATCCAGTTCAGGTACACTTCTGGCCTGGCAAAGCCAGAGGGCCCCAGTTCATAGTGGCGCACCTGAAAATGCCAGGTGTACCGGCCGCCATCACCGATTATCTGCCCTGGCTGAGGTTTCTCTTTAAGCATGGTTTACCTGTAGACAAAACGATGAGGAGGAGCGACAGTCTCGCTCCTCACTTAAGAAAAGGCAACCGCATCTTCAGTCAGCCGCGAAATGCTTACAGGGGCCGGCCTAGAACGAGCGGAACTTGTCTTTGGTCGCGGCGCAGATGGGGCACTTGTCTGGGGCGTCGCCCTCGACCGTGTATCCACATACGCTGCAAATCTGCACGGTACCCAGCGCGATGTCATTTTTGGCGACAGCAGATTGTCTGGCCGTCTCATACATGCTGGCGTGAATTTTCTCCGCCTCGAGGGCATAATGCATGCTCAATACCGCACCCTTTTCATCCTGTAGCTTGGCGACAGCCATGTACGCCGGGTACATTTCATCGACTTCAAAATTTTCTCCGCCAATGGCGACGCCCAGGTTGTCAGCGGTGGTGTTCACGCCGCTGAGCGCGCGCAGGTGGTTGGTAGCGTGAACCTGCTCGGCGTAGGAGATGGCCTCGAACAGGCGAGCGATGTTGGGCAACCCCTCCTCACGCGCTTTCTCGGCAAAAATTTTGTAGCGCATGTGCGCCTGGCTCTCCCCCGCAAAAGCGGCCGCCAAATCCGTCTCAGTCATTTTTCTCATTGGTAGAACCCTCCTTTTCTTTCAATAATAATTCTCAATAGGGCCAATTTACCACATCAGAGAAATTTTGTCAAAACCGAAGATCCCAGCTAATGTGCTGGCTCTCTCCCAACAACCTGAGGGACAGTCGAGCCTCCGTGAGGCATGACTGCCACCGAAGCGTTGGCCCCCAGCCGTTGCAGCGCAGCCAATAGAGCCTCCTCCGCACCGGGATACGGGTGAAACCCCATCGAACGCACCTTGTTGGCAGGAAATGACGAGACCAGATAGATGTCGGCTTTCTTCATCGCCAGAGCAATGGCCGCGGCCTTATGTCCGCCCAGCACGAACTTTTCCTTGATCCGCTGGATCAACTGATCAGGCGACAGCCCTTCAGTCATCCATCTGGCAAACAGCTCATGGCCCATGCCGTCGCTGCATTCTGCCACCCAGACAATCACCCCGCCCTCACGGACAGCGAGACGGGCGTTATCTAACGCCTTTTGAGCCTGATACAGGTCAATGTCTTTGGGATAACCGCCCGCACTGACCACCACCACATCAGCCGGCGATTGCATGGTGACAAGATTTAAGTCGTTGAGAATGCGCCGACCCACCACGTGAGATTTGACCGGATCGCCAGCGACAGCAGCCACGATGTTAAAATCGGCATCTAGCACGACATTCAACACAAAATCAATGCCCAATATGGCGCCGGCTTCCTCAATATCCTGGCGGACAGGATTGTCATCATATCGGCCGGCAACCGCGGTCGGCTCGACCATGTGTGCATGATTGGCCTCGATGGTTCTCAGTGAAGCCACACCGGGGATCGCTCCTTTGACCCCACCACTGTAGCCCGCAAAATAGTGAAACTCGAAATTGCCGATTATGATCTTCATATCGGCCTGCGCGACCACATCAAAAATCTCCACTGGTGTCCCTCGCCGGGTAGTGCCCAGGTAGACAACCCGCGAGACATCGGAATCTATGCAGCGAAACTCGCGGTATATTTCCGCGCCAACGAGCGATTCTTTTTCTTGCTCAGTATGCTTGCGGTGACTGCCTAAACCGAACACGATGACGATGTCTTCGTGGCTCACGCCCGCGCAGGCCAGCTCCTCCAGGACGAACGGCAAGAGCATTTTGGTTGGACAGGGTCGCGTGACATCACTGACAATGATCGCTGTGCGCCGACCAGGGCGGGCCATCTCGCAAAGCCGAGGTGTGCCAATTGGATTGTTGAGCGCCTCGCGGACAATGTTCTTCACACCAACCTGGGGCGGGCCATGCTTGGGTTCAAGCAGAATCACCGGATGGCTCCCATTTACGACGATCTCCTGATGCCCTTTACCATAAGGCAACTTCACACGATACTCGTTAGCGTTCAATGTTCTCCCCCTGCATTACCACCAGCTATGAGAGAATGGTCCTCCAAGAGTGTTCAAGGACTATGTGGGCAAAAATTCTACTTCACCAGGACAGGATTGTCAATTGTCGGCAAGAGAGGCCGGGGACAAAATTTGAACTCATGCGGGCCTATGATATAATAGGGTAACTGTCAGTCTGACCGGGCCATCACAAGACATTGTGTTTCGCGGTTTGTAGTCCTCAAGATTCAGCCACATGCCGTGATCGGCAGATTCCGATTTCTATGGTTTGAGGAGGAATGTGAATCAATGAAACGAGTGTCCTTGGGACTCATGATACTTCTCCTTAGCTTCGCACTGGTAAGCTGTGGTGAAACGCCGACGCCAACGCCTGAGCCGACGGCGACGCCTGAACCCGCGACCGAAACGCCGACGCCAACCGCTACGCCTGAGCCGGCGACGGCGACGCCGACGCCACAACCGACCGCCACGCCCGAACCGCCGACTCCTACCCCCGCACCTGAGGGGGTGGTCAATGCTGAGCCCAGCCTGAATTTGCGGGCTGGCGCATCCACCTCGTTTGACATCTTGGCCAGTCTGCCGACCGGCACCCGAGTGACCATGCTGGAACGCAACGCCGATGCCACCTGGGTTCGGGTAAGAAGCCAGGAATTTGGAGAAGGCTGGGTAGCAGCCGAGTACCTGGACAAGACTTTTGAAGTCAGCAATCTGCCGCTTGCCGCTGAGCAACCTACACCGACCGTTCAGGCCGCGCCTGCCGAGGTCGCGTCCCCAACGCCCACAGCCAATACCGCCGCGCCGCCTCCACCGACGGCGACCATCGCCTGGCCGGCCACGCCTGGCCCAGGCGGCGATATTGACGAATACCTCAACGCCCTGAAGGCAGGAACTCACAATGAACTGCCGGCGCCTGTTTCTTTGGGGGCAGCACCCGCGGGCGGCAAGGCAGAACTGGTCATTGCCAACGACAGCCCTTTTGCCTTGAAAGTCGTTTTGGGCAGCCCGGCCAGCGCGGAGACCTCCATAGATGCCTGCCAGGACTGCCAAGTCTACGAGAGCGCGGGACCCGGTTCCTGCCCACCGGAGAAACCACAGAAAACGCTGCGCATCGACCCCGGACCACTGCGCCTGGCTATCGAGACTTCTTCGCCGGATGTAGCGCCGTACATCGGCGAATGGACGCTGGAAGGCAACCAGAGGTACTCTTTGTGTTTCCATGTGTTGCGAAATTTACGTTAAGTACTGGCTCAATCCGCAATACAGACGTGTGCATTTTTGACAAACCGGTCGAATTGTGCTACAATGCGGCACCGATACGGTTATACCATCATACCGAGAGTTTTCTGCTTGACTTGCCTTAACCTTCATGGTATAATGGGTACGTCTAGCAATCTGGTGCAATCTAACTTTGTCCCGATTCTGGGTTGAGCTGAGGTCAGTTTACGCTGCTGACCTGCACGGCGGCACGGAGTCGAGACAACGCTTTCGCCGTTTGGCAGGCTGACGACTAGAGATGGGAGAACGCAGGTGTTCATTCGCTTATCGTATGACCTTGCAGCAGATGGCCCAGGGTGGCCGGGCAACCCCAAGTTGGAATTTCAACGACATACGTCAATGGACCGGGGCGATATTGTCAATCATACCATCTTCACCCTGTTTACCCATTTTGGGTCTCATTTAGACGCGCCGTTGCACTGGCAGCAGAACGGAGAATCGGTAACCGATCTGCCCACCGAACGGTTCATCTACCTCTCGCCAATTGTGATAGATATCCCCAAAGGGCCCGAGGCGTTCATCACCGCAGCCGAAATTGAAGCCCACAGCGCTGCAATAGTCGGCAAAGACTGTCTCCTCATTCGCACGGGCTTCTCGCGGTACCGTCAAAATGAACCAGAAATCTATTCTGCACGGGGGCCTGCTTTGGCCCCTGAGGCAGCTCAGTACGTCATAGACAATTTCCCACAGCTCAAGGCAATAGGCACAGACTGCATCTCTATCGCCAGCCCGGCTATGATCAAAGAAGCCATAGCCACACACCGCATCTTGTGTGGTTACCATAACCCGGCCAAGAGCCTTATCATCCTGGAGGACTTCAGTCTGGATTTCGACCTGTCCAGGCTGAAAAGGGTTTACGCCTTACCTCTGTTTCTCAAGGGAGCAGAAGGCAGTCCGTGCACCATCGTGGCTGAAGTCGAATGACTGGCCCGGCACAGCGGGAAATGCCAGGGGGCACTTATCAGGATTCGTATGCACTCCATCGAGGTTGAAAGGAAACTTGCATGGGCAACAACGCTGATAACGGCGACATCGTTCTGAAGATGGTGAAAATAGATAAACGCTTCCCCGGCGTACATGCGCTGAACAAAGTGGATTTTGAGCTGCGGCGCGGCGAGGTGCACTGTCTGTTGGGCGAGAATGGCGCAGGGAAGTCAACCTTGATCAAAATCCTTTCGGGCGCCTATCAGCCGGACAGCGGTGAAATCTATCTGCATGGCAAGCCGGTGCGGATTGAGAACCCGCACGATGGACAGATGATGGGCATCAGCGTGGTCTACCAGGAACTTAACCTGGTGCCCATGCTGTCGGTGGCCGAGAACATGTTTTTGGGCCGCTATCCGATGAAGAATGGCATGGTTGACTGGGACCGGATGTACAGCGAAGCACGGGCGTTGCTGAAAGAACTGCACGCTGACCTGGATGTGCGGCTGCCCGTGCGCGATTTTGGCGTTGCCCAGCAACAGATGGTCGAGATCAGCAAAGCGTTGGGGCTGAACGCCAGCATCATCGTGATGGATGAGCCTACCGCGGCCCTGACCGAACGCGAAATTGAGGAGCTCTTCCGTTCGATCAAGACGCTCAAGCAGAAGGGCGTGTCGATTATTTACATCTCGCACCGCCTGGAGGAAGTGCCCATCATCGGAGACCGGGTCACCGTGCTGCGCGACGGTGAGCTGGTAGGCACGCGGGAGGTCAAAGGCCTGAGTCAGGATGATATGATCCGCATGATGATCGGCCGGGAGCTCAAAGAGAAATTCCCCAAAGAAAAAATCCAGCGCGGTGAGGAGCTGCTGCGGGTCGAAGGGCTGGGCCGCGGCAACGTGGTCAATGATGTGAGCTTCACTCTCCACAAAGGGGAGATACTGGGTATTTCTGGCCTGGTCGGCGCGGGCCGCACAGAGATGGCCCGGCTGATCTTCGGGGCGGACGAACCCGACCGGGGCAAGATTTTCATCGAAGGCAAAGAAGTTCAGATTTCCAAGCCGGCCGATGCCATCAAGCACGGCATCGGGTTTCTGACCGAGGACCGTAAGGCGCAGGGATTGGTGCTGGTGATGAGCGTCGCGCACAACGTGACTTTGGCGGCGCTGGAGAGCCTGTTTCCCAATTCTGCATTCATGCAACTGAACAAAGAGCGAGAAGCGGCCGATTATTATGTCAAGGCCATGCGTGTGCGCACCCCCAGCCTGTACCACCGCGTTCAATTCTTGAGTGGCGGCAATCAGCAGAAGACGGTGGTAGCGAAATGGCTGTGTTCACGCTCCAAGATCCTGATCTTCGATGAGCCGACGCGCGGCATCGATGTCGGCGCCAAGGTCGAAGTCTATCAGTTGATGAACGAACTGGTCAAAGAAGGGGCCGGCATCATCATGATTTCGTCAGAAATGCCGGAGATTCTGGGTATGAGCGACCGCATTTTGGTCATGCACGGCGGGCGGATCATGGGCGAATTGCTGCCTCATGAGGCAACAGAGGAGAAGATTCTGAGATTGGCCATGGGAGGGATCAAAGAGGATGGCGCAGACTAGTCTACAGGTAAGAGAAGCTGAACTTGAAGCGGAAGCCAGGCTGAGGGCCGCGCGCCGCCGCATGTGGCTGGACAGGCTGACCTCGCTGGGCGCGCTGGTACTGATCGTGGTCATTGCGACAATTACCATCGGTGCGTTCAGCACGCCGCGAAACCTCATCAATGTGCTGCGACAGGCCTCGGTGAATGCTTTGTTGGCCTCCGGCATGACGTTCGTCATCCTGACAGGGGGCATTGACCTGTCGGTTGGCTCGCAGATGGCCTTGGTTGGCGTGATCTCAGTGGGCTTGATGAGCGAGCCGACGAGTTGGAACCCGTGGCTGGCCTCTGTTTTTGGAATCGTGATAACCACATTCATTGGGTTGGTGATGGGTTTCTGGATTATCGGTTGGAAAAGCCCGCGTCTGGAACGCTCGATCATGAATTCGCGCCTGCCCGCCTCGTTAAAGGGTGCTCTGGCTAAAGTTACGCAAAAGCAAACGGTGCCGCCGTTCATTGTGACCCTGGCCGGGATGTTGATTATCCGCGGCGTCGGCCTGTGGCTCAGCGAAGGGCAGCCGCGTTTGGCACCCAAGGTTTTTGGCTGGCTGGGTCAGGAAGATTTGGGGCCAATCCCGGTCCCGGTCGTCATCACTTTCATCGTCTATATTGTCTGTTATTTCATCCTGAGCCGAACCAAGTTTGGGCGCAGCGTGTACGCCGTCGGCGGCAACCAGGAAGTTGCCCGACTGTCGGGCATCAACATCAACAGTGTGCTGGTGCGAGTCTATGGCCTGTGCGCTCTGTTGGCCGGCCTGGCCGGTATCGTGTTGGCCTCGCGCATGGGTTCTGGTCAGGTGAACGTCGGCCAGGGCGACGAATTGAACGCCATTGCCGCGGTCATTATCGGCGGCACCAGGTTCACCGGCGGCGAAGGCGGCATCTGGGGCACCTTGATCGGCGCGTTAATTATTGCGGTCATTCTGAACATCTTGAATTTGTTGGGCGTCCCGGCGTTCGGACAGTATATCGCCCGCGGGTTGGTGATTCTGATCGCCGTTTACATTGACAGCAGCCTTCGGAGTTAACCGTTGCAGCACGCCTGCTGTACAATCATTATCGGGACATCTTCGGTTCGATTGGGAGGAGTATCGTCCCACCTGTAATGGTTGTGTGAGCTCGAAAGGAGGTGATAGACGGCCCGATACTACAAAGGACGGGCACCGGACAAAGGTCGCTTCTGTATGTCACAAAGTTTCGTTTGCGTTGTAGTCCGTTGTAAACCCTTAAGTTCATGATCTGAAAGCATGATCTGAAAGAAGGAGGAAAAAATGCGTAAGAGTCTATTCCTACTGGTTGTTGTCGCTCTCGTGCTGGGGACCATGCTGCCGGCGGTTGTGTCCGCTGAGAAACCAAAGTACACCATCTCACTGCTGACCGGCACTATGGACAACCCCTACTGGCAAATCGTCACGGCGTGGGCCGACAAGGCGGCTGAAATGCTGAACGTCAACCTGGTCAAGCTGGCGGTTGATGTTGAGGGTGTGGCCACCCAGCAAATCTCCCAGGTTGAGGACCGTGTCGCCCAGGGTGATGATGCCATCGTCATCGCCGTGCAAGAGACCAAGGCTCTGATCCCGGCCATCGAGGCCGCGAACAAGGCCGGTATCCCGGTCATCGCTGTAGACAAGGCGGCTGAGGGCGGCAAGTTCGAGAGCATCATCATGACCGACAACGTGGCTGCTTCTTATGATGGCGGCAAGTGGGTCGCCGAGCAGATTGGTGGCAAGGGCAAAGTCCTGGTTCTCGAGGGCGTGCCTGGCGGCCAGACCGCTATTGACCGCAAGACCGGTGCACACAAGGCCCTGTCGGAATATCGGGACATTCAGATCATCTCCCTGACCGGCGAGTGGCAGACAGCCAAGGCCCAGGCGGTGACTGAGGACGTTCTGACCGCGAACCCTGACCTGGCCGGCATTTTCGCCAGCAACGACATGATGGCCATCGGCGCCGTCACTGCGTTGAACGCGGCCAACATCAACATCCCGGTCTGTGGCTTCGATGCCATTCCGGCGGCTCTGGAAATGGTCCGCGATGGTCGCCTCGGCGCCACCATCGCCCAGTTCCCTGGCAAGATGGGTTTCCTGGGCGTTGAGTATGCCGTGCGCGTGATCGAAGGCGAGAAGGTCCCTGAGTTCGTCAACTCCGGGTCCATGCCCGTCACCAAAGACAACGTGTTGGCCTTCCAGGCTGGCCTGTACGGTTACTAAACCGAATCGGATAGCAATGGCTTCGGCGAGTCCACCAAGATTGGTGGACTCGCTGTCTATGGAGACTGGCCCATATCATTGCTTATCAAGAACAATGATGCTACACCAAGACAATTTTTCTGCGACATGAATACCACAAAAACCCCAGCATGGTCGGATGGTGCGTGCACCATAGCCCTTCTCCTCCTTTTGCCCTTGTTCTTCATGTCCGATATCGTGTTTGGTGGCCAAATACTCAATATGGGCGACCTTCATGATATACACTATCCGCTACGAGTACTTGTGGCTGATATGTGGCGGGCCGGGCAATGGCCTTTGTGGAACCCCTACGTACTTTGTGGGTTCCCCTTATTGGCTGAGGGACAGGTAGGCGTACTGTATTTGCCCAACCTGCTTTTCGTATTACCTATACCCTACTATCACAGTTTGAATTTGTTCGTGGCTCTTCACTTGGGCATGGCCGCCGTTTTTGCATATTGGTTGGGGCGCTCTCTGGGCATGACGTGGTCCGGTGCCCTGCTAACAGGGTTGAGTTACGGCTGGGGTGGTATATTCATCGCGCAGATCCCCAATCTGAATGTCATGACCGGTGCGGTCTGGTTGCCAATGGTGCTCTGCCTATTTGTATACGCTCTGCGCCGACAGAGCTGGTTCTGGTGCCTGGCCGGCAGTCTGGCACTCGCTTTTCAAGCGTTTACCAGCCAGCCGCAAATAATTTTCTACACCTGGCTTTTGCTCTTGGCTTATCTGGTTTACCATCTGATGGGCATGGCCGTAGCCAGAGCAAAAGCGCGTGATGTATTGCGGGCACTGGCCCTGGCAGTCTTGTGCCTGGGATTGGGTGCCGCCTTGGCATCCGCGCAAATATTGCCTACCATGGAACTCTGGCAGATTTCCGTCCGTTCACAGGGCCTAAACTATAAGGACATCGTCAAGTACTCGTTACACCCTCTGCAATTGACCGAACTGTGGATCCCTAATCTCTTTGGCAATCCAGCAACGGGTTACGAGGGCTTGGGCAATTTTGAAGAAGCATTCTGTTACCTTGGCCTTCTGCCCTTATGTTTGGCGGCTATATCATGGCCGAAAAGACTCAATTCACGCCAAGCCTTTTTCTCAGTGGCTCCCATAGTTAGTTTGCTGCTGGCCTTTGGAGGTTACACACCGCTCTATCCTTACGTCTTGCAGCATTTGCCCGGTTTCAATCTCTTCCGGGTACCTGGTCGCTGGATGATAGTAGCCAGCATATCAATTGCCGTGTTGGCCGGTTTCGGTCTGGACGATCTGGTGACGGAACGACAGAAGAAAACTAAGCAGATAGCCAAATGGGCACTATACGCTATGGCGAGTTTAAGTGTAATCGGCCTTATTGCTGTTTTAGTCTTATCTTTGCGGCGAGAAGAATTGCGCCAATGGGTTATGATGAGCTCACTTTCCAAAGATACCATTGAGCTATTAGAGATAGCCCTCAAACGCTTTGCTGTGGCTCCTTCCATACTTACCAGGAGCTGGCTACCCAACGCTTTCCCCTGGATTACTATCCCCGGACCCGTTTTTCTGTGCCAAGCCATATTAGCAGCCGGCTTGTTTGCTGTTTACATCAAGAGGTTCCTAACGTCGAGGAGTCTCTCTTTTGTCTTAATCGGGTTTACAACGATAGACCTGTTTTTGGCCGGAGGGACTGGGATCCTGGTACTGGATGAGCCCAACTGGTGGAACTTCGACTCAGAACTTATCTCTCACGTGAAAGAGCGGGCTGGTAACTATCGAGTGCACCTTTTTATCAATGAACATCTTGAGGATTCATGGGCCCAAGCCAGGAAAGGAGACCCTGATCTTGCAAGGGAGCTACATACATCAACCAGCTGGGCTGGAGCGTATATTCCCTCGGCTTTTGGGGTTTTTGTCCCTATGGGACACTGGTCACCTTTGCGGCTGGAGCGATTCAACTTCTTTATCAAAGCCATCGGGCAAAAACGTGCCTTCCCTCCCGATTCTCTGGCAGCAGACTTGATGAGCGTCAAATACATTATGACCTGGGGGCCCTTGCAGCCTTTACCTGATTCATTACGTCAAGTTGCCCAGATTGAGAATGTGTACATTTACGAGAACGCTGAGGCTTTGCCACGTGCTTACGTGGCATATAAATTTGAAACATTTACTGAGGGGGACAGGGAGCAAGTCGCCCGAACCTTGCTTGCCCCTGACTTTGACCTGTCTCGAAACGCGGTGGTGGAGGGACACATTGACGATATTTCCCCGTCTGAGGGTCTGATCACCCCCGCCCGCATTATCCACTATTCACCACTGCGTGTTATAATTGAGGCAGAGCCACAGCATGATGGCATCCTGGTTTTGACTGATTCGTATTACCCAGGCTGGCGAGCAACTGTGGATGGGCATGAAGCGCCAATTAAGCGCGCCAACCTCGCATTTCGAGCGGTGCCAATCAAGGCAGGGAAGCACACCGTAGAGTTCACATACGAAGCGCCGGTGTTCAAAGCAGGTCTTTTTATTAGCGGCATCACCTGGGCGAGTGTCATCATTTTGATGAGCATCATGATTCTGAAAAGAAAAAAGTTTATCAGGGGTAAGGGGGAGTGATCTTCGATGCGCACAGATGTTATCACCAGTATACCGGAAATTGGTGTAGGACTGCTGGGCCATGCCTTCATGGGTAAGGCGCACTCCAACGCCTACAAACAGATGCCCTACATTTTCTGGCCTCCACCAGCCTTACCGCGCCTGGTGTGTATCGCTGGCCGCAATGAGGCGGCAGTCCGAGAGGCAGCGACCCGCTACGGTTGGGAGGAATACACCACCGACTGGCGCGACCTCATTCGGGACGACCGCATCCAGTTATTCGACAACAGCGCGGCCAATTACCTGCACGATGAACCCTGTATCGCCGCCGCACAGGCCGGCAAACACATCCTGTGCGAAAAGCCCATGGCGATCAGCGCGAGCCGCGCGAAGGCCATGCTCGATGCGGTCAAGCAGGCCGGCGTCAAGCACCTGCTCAATTTCAACTACCGGCTGGTGCCGGCCATTCGTCTGGCTAAAGAGCTCATTGAGAACGGCGAAATCGGCGAGATTTACCACTTCCGTGGCCGCTACATCCAGGAAGCCCTCGTTGACCCGAACATCCCGTGGTCCTGGCGCTCGGTCAAAGCGACCTCCGGCTATGGCGTGCTATCTGACATTGGGACGCACATCATTGATCTGATGCGCTTCCTGGCTGGCGAGCCTAAGACGCTCAGTGCGATGATGACCACTTTCATCAAAGAGCGGCCTCTGCCCGATGGTTCGGGCAAAATGGGCCAGCAAGAGACCGATGACGCCGTGCAAGCGATTATTGAATTTGAGAACGGCGCGCTGGGCAACATCGAAGCGTCCAAGTTCTGCCACGGCCGCAAGAACATGAACACGTGGGAAATCAACGGCTCCAAGGGCAGCATGTGGTTCAACCTGGAGCAGCTCAACGAGCTATGGGTGTACAAAGCCGACACGTCGCCGCGCCAGGCCAACGGTTTTCGCAACGTGCTGGTCACCGACAGGTATCACCCGTTCATCGAGCACTGGTGGCCCGAAGGCCACATCCTCGGCTGGGAGAACACATTCGTGCACGGCGTATACTTGCTGATGAAAGCCATCGTGGAGGACACGCCCCTTGACCCCTACGTCGCCAATTTCGAGGATGGTTACCGCAATGCGGTGATCTGTGACGCCATCGCCGAGGCGGCGCAAACCGGCGGCCGGGTGCAGGTCACATACTGACGCCCGTCGGTGGCGCAACAAGGAGAGAAAGATGCCTCAGCATCTGCTGTGCATAGACATCGGCAATACCAACACAGTCCTGGGCGTCTACGCGGGCGATGAATTGCTCACCCATTGGCGAATTGCGACCGACCATCAGCGTATGCCCGATGAGTACGCCGCCCTGTTGCTGTCGCTTCTGGAGCGGCGCGGGTACGGCGTCCGTGACATTGGTGGGATCGTCATCTCCAGCGTCGTGCCGCCTGTGACGGGCGTGTTCGAGGAACTGTGTCAGCACTATTTTGAGCGCGAGCCGCTGGTGGTCGGGGCTGGGGTCAAGACAGGCGTTCGCATCCTCTACGATAACCCGCGCGAGGTCGGCGCAGACCGTATCGTCAACGCCGCGGCCGTCAAGGCCCGATACTCCTGCCCGGCCTGCGTGGTTGATTTTGGGACGGCGACCACGTTCGATGGCATCTCGGCCGAGGGGGACTATCTGGGCGGAGCCATCGCGCCGGGCATCGGCATCTCCGCCGAGGCGCTCTTCAGCCGCACCGCCAAGCTGCCCCGCATTGAGCTGGTGGCGCCGGAGAGGGCCATCGGGCGCAACACCGTCGAAAGCATGCAATCTGGCGTCCTGTTCGGCTATGTCGGTTTGGTCGAGGGGATGGTGGAGCGTTTCCGCCGCGAGCTGGGGCCGGACATGCAGGTCATCGGAACGGGCGGCCTGGCGCAGGTCATCGCCCGCCAGACAGACGTTTTCGACGCCATAGACCCCTGGCTGACGCTCAAGGGCCTGCACATCATCTATCACCTGAACCGCCCACCATCACCGTAGACAAAGGTATTCCGGGCTGTGGATTGGCGGAGACTCCGTCCACAATTCGCCAGTCGAAAGTGGGCGCGCCGTTCATTGGGGGAGAAACACCAACCGGTGTTTCTGTTGGCAGTTTCTTAGCAGACGCCGCCCCATCCTGTCATGCTGAGCCGAAGGCGAAGCATCTCGCACGGCGTGTGAAGTTGAGATTCTTCGGCGCTGGCGCGCCTCAGAATGACGGAGTTGGTCATTTTCATACCGAAAAGGTACAATTAGTTCCTTAGTAGGAGGAGGCCGATGGCCCATCACAATCCATTCCAGGACAGGCACATTGTGCTCGGTGTGACCGGCGGCATCGCCGCCTACAAGGCCGCCGAATTGACCAGCCGACTGGTCAAAGCTGGCGCGACTGTGGATGTCATCATGACCGACAACGCGCAGGAGTTCGTCGCGCCGCTGACCTTCCAGGCGTTGACCCACCGTCCGGTAGTCACCGAGATGTTTGCGCTTCTGGCCGAGACCGAGATCGGCCATGTAACGCTGGCGAAACGGGCCGAAGCGCTGGTCATTGCCCCGGCGACGGCCAACACCATCGCCAAGTTGGCGCTGGGGCTGGCCGATAACATGCTGACCACCACCGCCCTGGCGACCACCGCGCCGATGATCATCGCTCCGGCCATGGAATCGGCCATGTGGCTCAATGCGATCACCCAGCAGCATACCCGCACATTGCGAGAGCGGGGCGCGGTCATTGTCGGCCCGGCCGAGGGGCGGCTCGCTTCCGGTGCATCCGGCCCCGGACGCATGGCCGAACCCATCGAGATATTCGACGCGGTGCGTCTGGTGCTGGCCCGCAGCGGCGACTTGAAAGGGCGCACCATCGTGGTCTCCGCCGGCGGCACGCAAGAACCCATTGACCCGGTGCGCTTCATCGGCAACCGTTCGTCGGGCAAGATGGGCTACGCCATTGCCGAGGCAGCGCGCGACCGCGGCGCAGAGGTCATTCTCATCAGTGGGCCGACTGCTTTGCCCGCGCCGGCAGGGGTGACTGTGCTCAACGTCAACACCGCCGACGAGATGGCCCGCGCGGTGCTGCTCAACATTGACGGTGCCGACGCGCTGATCATGGCCGCCGCGGTGGCCGATTTCCGGCCTGTCCAGGCCGAGAAGCAGAAGATCAAGAAAGAGGCGCAGGAAGGCCTGACCCTCTCGCTGGTGCGCAACCCGGACATCCTGGCCCGTGTCGCCGAGCGGCGGGAAAACCGCCCACTGCCGTTGGTGATTGGCTTCGCCGCCGAAACGCAGGACCTCATCGCCAATGCCCAGGAGAAGCTGCGGCACAAGCGCATGGACATGATCGTCGCCAATGACGTGGCGGCGGCGGACAGCGGCTTTGGCACGGACACCAACCAGGTCACTCTGCTCCGCGCCGACGGCCACGTCGAAGCCCTGCCGTTGATGTCGAAGTTCGAGGTCGCCCACCGCATATTGGACGAGGTGTGCAGGCTGCTGGGGGCGGCATCGCCGGTTTGACTTCACTGTATCGTTTCAATAAGATGATGGCATCAGAGGATGTTTCCATTCCATGGACAGGGACATAGGAAGGTGAACCATGTATGCAATTGAGTTTCAGACAAAAGTGCGCGATGGCATGATAGAAATACCCGCTCAATACCGTGACAAAGTTCGGGAAACGGTGCGCGTCATCATTTTGACCGAAGAAACCGAAGACAGGGCTAGTTTGATAGAACAACTTCTGGATAATCCCTTGCGCCAGAAAGGGTTCCGCCCTCTTTCACGGGATGAGGTCTATGAGCGCGCGTGAAGAACTGCCAAAGCGCTGCTTCGTAGATACCAGTCCCAGCAGCTATGTGCAGTCAAGGGGTCATCCGAAGTTTTAAGGAAGCAGATACATACAGCGTTTTCCATAGCCACCGAATCGGGCTGGCCGTCATTCTGAGTCAAAGCCCTGAGCCGAAGTCCTGAGCGTAGCGAAGGAGTAGCGAAGAATCTCGTTGTACATCGTGAAATGAGATGCTTCGCTGCGCTCAGCATGACGTGGTTGAGGCTTCTGCTAACTGGCCCAAAATTCCGGATGCACCCCCAAGGAAAGGGGGTTTTGATGCCAGACGAGAAAATGGAAATATGAAAAGGTGAACTGTGAGGAGGTATTTCGAATGGACGAACGTACAGTGAGCATAGAGCTTCCACAACGGCTTTATCAGGACCTGGAATTTTTGGCAGCACAGGATCAGACTGATCCTGTAGAGATGATCGCTCGACTGGTCGCGTTGGCTTGCGAACGGCAAGCCTGGCGGCGAAACCTGACTGAACTGCGCGAAGAAATTCGACGACATGGTGGGCTCAGCGTTGGTACCACAAAAGAGCAGGTCGTTGAGCGTCTGCGGCAGACACGGCGTCAGATCTTCGAGGCCGAATATGCGCATCTGTATAGATAGCTGTGTTTTCGTTACTGGGATACACCAGACCGATTCAGCAGCCGCTCGATTGCTTGACCTCGTTGGGCCTGACCTAATCCTGATTATCCCCCGCTTGGTCGCTCAAGAAGTGACCGCCAATTTGCCTGCAGCCGAACAAGTGCGTTGTTTCTACCGTTTGTTTCACAACTACAGTTTTGCTTTCATTGTGGACGAACCGGTCCCGAAGTACTTGGTTGAAAAATACATCGGTTTAGGCCTGCCTGAGAAGGCTGACGCTTTTATCGGCGCGTTTGCGGAATGGGTACAGGTACGCTACCTCATTTCCGACAATCGTCATTTCTTGCGCGATTTACAGACGGATGCTTTCGGGGTATTGGATGCTCAGACGTTTCTAGAGCGCTGGGAAATGGCCCTCCTGTGAGCAATGCCAGAATCGGAACCTGTATAGAAAGGCGGGTCAATCATGTCCACACCACTGACCCATCACAACGCCATCACGAACGTGCCGGGCGTTGAGGTGGGCCACGCCCAGGATGAGCGCGCGCTGACCGGCTGCACGGTCGTCCTGTGTCGTGGGGGCGCGGTCGCCGGCGTGGATGTGCGCGGCGGCGCGCCTGGCACGCGCGAGACCGACCTGCTGCGCCCCGTCCACCTGGTGCAGCAGGTACATGCCATCGTGCTCAGCGGCGGCAGCGCGTTCGGCCTGGATGCAGCGTGTGGCGTGATGCGCTACCTCGAAGAGCAGGGCATTGGCTTCGATGCGGGCGTGGCCCGCGTGCCTATCGTCCCGGCCGCCGTGCTGTTCGACCTGGCGATAGGCGACCCGCGCGTCCGCCCCGATGCAGACATGGGCTACGCGGCCTGCCTGGCGGCAGCCGCCGGCTCGGTCGCCGAGGGCAATGTCGGCGCAGGCTGCGGCGCCACGGTGGGCAAGATGCTGGGGATGCAATATGCGATGAAAAGCGGCCTGGGCACAGCGTCACTTCGGCTGGTGAACGGCCTGATCGTCGGCGCGATGGTGGCGGTCAACGCGCTGGGCAGCGTGGTCGAACCGTGGACGGGGCGCGTGTTGGCCGGCCCGCGCGCCCCCCATATCGGCCTGCCTGTTGATACAGTCGAGCTTATGAAAGCCGGAAACGGGACACAGGCCCTCTCCTTCGGCAACACCACCCTCGGCGTTGTCGCCACGAACGCCCGCCTGAGCAAAGAAGGGGCGAACAAAGTGGCCGCCATGGCCCACAACGGTCTGGCCCTGACGGTCCGCCCGGCGCACACCTGGTACGACGGTGACACCATTTTCGCGTTATCGGCTGGCGACCTGGAGGCCGACCTGACCGTCGTCGGCGCGCTGGCCGCCGAAGCGATGGCCCAGGCCGTCGTGCGCGCCGTCCGCGCGGCGAAAAGCGCGGGCGGCCTGCCAGCGTGCTGCGACCTGTGATCGTTCGCGCCGCAGGCATCCTCGTCCGTATGAGCCGGGAACGCGACTTGTTTCCGCAAACACACCCGGGGCTCCTGGATGCACCCGCCCACTCCCCCATTCTTTGAGTCTTGGTCAGTCCATGATATAATAGAAATACACAGGGGGGAAAAGTGCTTATGAAACTGAGCTTCGTTGTCACTACACCCGATGTCACCGGCACGGATGTCACGGCCTACCGCGGGCCGCTGGACGTCTTCTTTCGGCAACTCGGCCAACTGGGCTACCAGGGCGTGGAACTCATGGTGCGCGACCCGGCAAAGGTAGACCGCGCCGCGCTGAAAGAACTGCTGGCGGAGAACCGCCTGGAAGTCGCACTGGTGAACACGGGCAGGGTCCTGCTGGACGACGGACTGAGCCTGATGTCGCCGCCCGGCGTTCAGCGCGAGAAAGCGTTGCAGAGAATCTGCTCGCTGATTGATTTTGCGGCGGACATCTCGCAGCCGCCGCCTCAGCCTTTCGGCCCACAGATCAACGCGGGCCTGCTGCGTGGACGAATCCCCCCTGGACAAGACCGACGTGAAGCAAGAACCTGGGTGGTGGACAATCTGCGCCACGTGGCCGAACATGCCGCACAGCGCGGCGTGAGAATTGCCCTGGAGCCTATCAACCGCTATCAGTCCAACTTCATCAACAATGCGCAGGAGGCGGTTGATTTGATCCGGGAGGTTGGCGCCGACAATTTGGGACTGCAAATGGATGTCTTCCACATGGTCATTGAGGAACCGTCGCTTGCAGGCAGCTTCATTCGGTACTGCGATCACATCACACACGTCCACATCTGCGATACCAACCGACAAGCGCCGGGACAGGGCCATTTGGACTTTGTGGAAATCCTGGATACACTTGACGCGCTGGGCTATGAGGGCTACCTGTCAGCCGAGCTTGACGTCTCCGACCAGGCGCTGGCTGCTGAGAGGACTGCCCAGTACATTCATGCTCTGTTGAGGTAGGAATCGTTTGGTGCCGGCATTAACGCCTTCCAAGAGAAAACGCCTGATTCTCATCGCGGTTGTCTCGATAGTCCTTATTTGGGTGCTATACAGCGCGCGACGGGCTGTGTTTCCCTTCATAGTTGGGCTGCTGTTGGGCTATATCATCCTGCCCCTGGTCAATTTCCTGGACCGGAACATGGTTGTTGCCTTGCGCAGCCCCAAGCTCTCGCGTGCCATCGCGATTGTCATCGTCTACCTGATCGCCATACTGATTATCTCGGTCATTGTCGCGTTCCTCATCCCGCTTCTCAGCGACCAGCTCCAGAATTTTGAGTACCGGATGCCTTATCTGATCAGCCAGGCGGGCAAGTTGCTCAGACGGTGGTTGGATGAATACCAGAGCTCGATTCCCATTGACGTCGAACTGCCAATTGACCTGGAGAAAGTGGTGTCAGACAACCTGACACGCCTGTCCACCGAGCTCGGTCGGACTGTTCAGGAGGGCGTCCGGCAGACGATTACGGTCATCACCACAACGATTAGTTTCGTTCTGGGCATCATTTTGATCCCTATCTGGCTGTTCTACGTCCTCCTCGACGAGTATAAGGCCCGAAGAAGTGTGCTAGGTATGATACCGCGTGCCCATCGGCCCGATGCGCGGAACATTTATCTGATCGTAGACAATGTTTTGGGGTCATATCTACGCGGTCAGCTCTTGCTGGGCGTGTCAATCGGCGCCATGTCCATGATCGCGCTCGTGATCATCGGCGTCGAGCCAGCTCTCTTGCTGAGCATCATCGCCGGGCTGATGGAGATGCTGCCCTGGATTGGGCCGATCATTGCTCTGGTCATCGCCAGTTTCGTCGCTCTGATCCAGGCCCCTATTAAAGCCCTTTGGACGGTAGTCGCGTTTCTCATCATCCAACAATTGGAAAGCAACATTCTCGCCCCGCAGATCGCCGGCAACGCCGTCAGGCTGCATCCGGCGCTGGTGATGTTCGTGATCATCATCGGCAACGAAATTGCTGGCATCTGGGGCATGTTGCTGATCGTGCCCCTCACCGCAGTGTTGAGAGATGTTATCCGTTATTTGTTGTTGCGCTTCGCCGATGTCGAGGTCAGCCCCGATGAAGCTCTGGCCCAGGTGCAAGGCTGGAAAAAGGAAGAAATATTGGAATTACAGGCGGAAATCTCTCTCGATTTCAAGGAAGGGTGAACCGTGGTCAGCGAAAGGGCTTTTCTTTTCCCATTCAAAGACCGGGATTGGCTGAGCAAGTTCCTGATCGGCAGTCTGTTCATTTTAGCCAGTTGGGTGATTCCCATCATCCCGCTGGTGTTCGTGTTCGGCTACGCCATCCAGACGATGCGTCAGACTATCCAGGCTGGTGAAGGTCAGTTGCCGGCCTGGGAGGATTGGGCCGGCCTGGGCGTGAAAGGCGTCCTGTGCCTTGTGCTGTATTTCATCTACTGTCTGCCCGGTCTGGTATTGTTGGCCGGTGCGGTCGCCAGCTTTGTGCTTAGCCTTGTCGTCAACGGCTTGACGCCCGACGATGCCTCACGCCTGATCACCTCGCCGATGGTGTTGTTGGCGAGACTCTTGTTGCTCATCGCCGCCGCTGCTTTGGTGGCCAGCCTGCTCGCTCTGCTCGCCGGTTCGCTGGCGGCGCCTGTCGCCGCAGCCAGGCTGGCGGCTACCGGTGAACTGAGAGCATCGCTGGAGATTGACCGTATCTGGGCCATTGTCCGGTCGCAGGCTGGCAATTTCGTGCTGGCCTGGGCGGTCTATCTGGGACTCATTTACGTCTCCTCCATGCTATACGCCATGCTATACTATACAATATGTTGTTGTATTTTGATCCCCATCATCTCCGCGCCCCTGAGCTTCTACACGCTGGTTTTCGCCGCGGCATTGTTCGCTCTGGTCTACCGCGAAGGCGAGAAGACACTTGCCACCGAGCCCCTGTATTTGCTCTCTGACGCCGGGCCAGGGCCAGTCGCCGAGCCGATGCCACCTACTCCAGATAACAGAGAGGACGCCCAGAAGACAGACGTAGCCGCTTCACCTGTCTCAGCCGGAGGCGAGCAAGAAAGGGAGACCTTACGCGAGGTTCAGGAATTCAAAATCTCGGATCGCGGCACACTTTCCTACGAGGTGACAATAAGCGAACTGGAGCTTTCCCCCCGCGTAGAGAGATTGCTGCTGGAGAATGGTTTTGTAACCGTCGGCCAACTGCTTCGGTCCCTGGAAAGAGACGAATCGGAACTGTTGGAGATCAAAGGATTCGGCAGGAAGGCCCTTGAAGAATTGCGAACGCAATTGCAGGCGCGGGGCTTCATAACCTGATTTGTCGGCGCCCCAGCGATTGGCCGGGCAGCCTATTCCTTAGATTGTCGGCTGCGATAGTCAACAAAGCGGTACCCAATGCCTCGTTCGGTCAGGATGTATTTGGGCGACGAGGGATTGGGTTCAATTTTCTTCCTCAGGTAAGTAATATACAAACGCAAGAGATGGCTGTCCTCGCGATATTCGTACCCCCAGACTTTGGACAGCAACATTTCGTGGGTCATCACCCAGCCGGCGTTATTGACCAGATGATACAGCAGGCGATATTCGGTGGGCCGCAGCTTGATGCGTTCCCCGCGCACAATCACCTCACGCCGCTGAAAATCAACCGACAAGTCGTCATCAATCACCACGAGAGCCCCCGCATCATGCGATTCCATCTCCACTCGCCGCAGAACCGCTTTCATTCGACTGACCAATTCGCGCGGGCTGAAAGGCTTGGTGATGTAGTCATCCGCCCCCAGCTCAAGCCCCTTGATGAGGTCATCTTCATCGTCCTTCACGGTCAGCATGATGACCGGCACATTCGAGATCTCTCGGATCAGCTTCAGCGCCTCGAAACCGTCCATCTCCGGCATCATGACGTCGAGCAGCACCAGGTCGGGGATATAATCTCGCACTTTGTCCAGAGCTTCCAGGCCGTTGGAGGCGTCAATGACCCGGCACCCTTCCAGTTCCAGGTTCATGCGCACAAAGCCGACCAATCGTTTCTCATCATCAACTACCAGTATGGTTTTATCCTGTAGTATGGATGACATGCGCCAATTCCCTCCTAAAGTATTGTCACGCTGCGCAACCTTCAGTCCAACCCCATCGTTGACTCGAAACCCCTGATGTGAGATCAGTGTTGTGGCAAAGTAAAAATGAAGATCGAGCCTTTTTCCGGCATACTCTCCACCCAGATGCGTCCGCCGTGCGCTTCTACGATAGCGCGGCTCAAATACAGGCCCAGCCCCGTGCCCGGCGTCGAACGTGACAGATTGTTGTCCACGCGATAGAACCGGTCAAAGATGTTCTCGCGCTCCTGAGGGGGTATGCCGACGCCGCTGTCGGCCACGTATACCGTTACCCACTGCTCGTCCGCCCGGCCGCCCACGGTGATCAGCCCGCCCGACGGGGAATATTTCACCGCATTCCCCAGCAAGTTAGACAGCACTTCCTTGATCCG
>DAOTYC010000059.1:0-5371 GCA_034435095.1 Anaerolineae bacterium
GGAGGTATGAGGGCCAACTCCCTGATTGCCGCGCTTGCGGCGCTCCTCGCGCTGACTTGTGTGGCCGTGATGACTCGCCGCGTTGGGGAAAAGGCCCGCCCGGCGTAGCCTCGCCAACTAGACCGGTTTTCTTCCCCCTCACAATCTGGTGCAGATCACGTCTACTCCCACGGTGAAAAAGAGACTGCGCCCACAAAAAGGGCGCAGTCTCAGACTTCACGTGGGAGCGACCCCACTCAATCTTTGTAGTCACGTGCCCACATATTATCCATCAACTCGACCGTAGCGGGTGTCGCCACTCGGCCTGGCACAAGGTAGCGTGGCTGAACAATGTCGCCCTCCAGGATACGGCTGACTACGTTCATCAGCTCTACTGCATGGAAGAAAGCGTCGTAAGTAGTCGCCACATCGATATAACCGTTCTTCATTGCCTCGTAACCCTGCGGGTTCACGTCTTGGGCGGCGATCCACATGTGGCCCTCTTGGCCAACAGGGAACCATCTGCCGGCATCTTCAAGCGCACTCTGTACGGCGGTGAAGCAAAAGTCGCTCGCCACGAACATACAATTAGCTTCGGGATGGGCTGCAAGTGCATTAGCCGTGCCGCTTTTGAATTTTTCCGCCTTCCATTCAGTTGGCACCTGGACAACAGTCTCCCACTGACCAAGTTCCTTCTCTACGTCATGCCAACCCTTGGAACGGTTCACTGCGTTCATGTCAACCAGGTCACCCATGACCTCGATGCATTTGCCCTGGACTCCGTTATCCGCCAAGATCTTGGCAAAAGCCCTGGCGGTAGATAACGCCTGGTTGTAGCTGTCCGCGCCGACATGCGAAGTAGGCTGTTCTGTTGCCGACTCGCGGTCGAAGGTCACAAATGGAATCCCTGCCTGCTTGGCTGCTTTGATGGACGCGCCTATTGCCCCAGCGTCCTGAGCGCGGGCGACGATAATATCTACTTGTTGGTTGATCAAGTCCTCGATGTTCGATGCCTGCCGTGCCGGGTCACCATCTGCGACGTTGATGATCCACTCGAACTTCATATTGCGCCGCGCGCCTATGTTTTCGCCGTAAGACTGCATATAGTCTTGCCATGCCTGAATTAGCGAATGGATCTTCTCGTTCCATGACAGGCCAATCTTGTAGGTCTTTACCTCAGGGTCGGCTGCCCATGCGACGGTGGGCGTCAACGAGACAAGCAAGCAAACCAACATGACAAACGCTAACTTCTTCATTGTACCCCTCCTGTGAAATTCATAGTCCTGCTGATATGGTTAACATGTGCAAACCGGTCGCCCAATCCCGAATCGTTGAATCGTTGAATTGTTCTTTTGTAATCACCTCCTTAGAAAAGAATACAGGTGAGACGCATCCGAACGTGTGCACTTCAACACGGTTGCCACACGTCTTCCCTAATCCTCGCCAGTCACGTGAACCTGCGGGCGCACGAATACCTTAAGAGAATCGGCGTACATGGCGATGAAGATAATCGCGCCGCGCACAAAAGGATAAGCGTAAGGCGACGCGCCCATAAAGTTGAGGCCACTTTCAATGATGGTCAGCGTGAGCGCGCCCAAAATGAGGCCCGGAATGATTGTGCCCTCACCACCAAAGAGGCTGATTCCACCAATCACTATGAGGGCGATGGCCGAGAACTCCGCGCCAAAGCCCAACGTGGGTGTCACCGCGCCGACCTGGAATGTGCTGAAAATACCGGCAATACTCGCGAAGAAGCCGGACAATACAAACGTCACAAACGTAACTCGGCCCACCCGGACTCCAAGCCGTTCGGCTATGTCCACGCCGTTTCCCAAGGCCATTACATGGCGTCCGAATCTTGTGCGTGTATGGACAATATGAACGATGAGAAGAATTGCCAGAGCAACCAGTATATCAATAAAGACCGGGCCAACTCTTGCATTGCCCATCCGTCTCAGGACCTCAGGCAGGTCGATCACCCGCGAGTCAGTGACAAGCAGCCCGATACCCCTCAGTGCAATGAGCGTGCCCATGGTGGCAATCAGCGGATTTACTCTGAGAATAACGACGATGAAACCGTTGAGCATCCCCAGCAGAATTCCGATGATCACCGTAACCACCAGACCGAGCAAAATCGGCATTCCGTGCCTCACGATTAACACGATGCCGGTACCGCACGACAAGAACATAATAGTTCCCACCGAGATGTCCAACTTGGCTGTCATGATGACCAAAGCCAGGCCTGACGCCAGCATCATGAGTGGCGCCGCAGTGTGCAGGATGGCCATAATGTTCTTGAGCGTGAAGAAGTTGTTGGTTGTCACCGAGAAGAGCAAGAAAATCATGACCATGACCAAGATGAATCCGTAGGTCAGGACAAAATCTCGCACGCGCAGCAAATGCTCCCGTCTGGATTGTCTGTTCATCAAGCAATACCTCGATTATCCCAAACCGGCGGCTGCGGCCATCAGGTCATTCTTTGTCGCCTGGGCCGACATTTCGGCGACGATCGTGCCGCGCCTCATCACCAAATAGCGATGGCTAATCTTCATTATCTCGTCAATGTCGGACATGACCACCAGAATCGCCGCCCCGCTGCTGGCCAGCTCGCCGATGATGGCGTGAATATCGGCTTTCGCCCCGACGTCAAGGCCACGCGTCGGTTCATCCATGATGTAGATGATCGGCTCTTTTTGCAACCACCTGGCAACCACAACTTTTTGCTGATTGCCGCCGCTCAATGTCGCCACGGGCTGCTCCTGCGACGCAATTACAATGCCCAGCTGTTCCACCAGCTTCTGGGTCAGACGCATCTCGCGGTTCTGATCGATAAAAGGCCAGATGCGCCCGATCAGACGGGGTAGATTCGCTAAAGACATATTGAACCTCACGGAAAGTGGCAACAACAGCCCATCCAGCCGTCGGTCCTCGGTGATGATACCCGCCCATCGTTTCATTTCATGCGGCTGAACGGGCTGCAACGTCCCGTTTGTCTTCACCATCAGCTTCCCACTGTCAATGGGGTCGAGACCCATGATCGCTCGCGCCAGTTCTGTACGCCCAGAGCCTAACAGCCCCCACAGGCCAACTATTTCTCCCTTGTGCAAAGCGAAACGAATGTCCCGCAAAACCCCCTTACGCTGGAGCCCGTCTACTTTGAACACTACCTCAGCACCGGCTGAGATTTCGTGGCGCACATAGCTGCCCGTTTTTCTGCTACCAATCATCATTTCTACGATGTCGTCATAAGTGAGATGCTTGAGGAAGCCATGTCCGGCCACTTCGCCGTTGCGCAATACCATTGCCCGCTCACAAACGTTGAAGATCTCGTCTAAGAAATGGGTGATATAGATAACAGTCACTCCGGACTTTTTCAGCGAATCAATAGTTTGAAACAACCTCTCCTTCTCTCGACTGGTGAGCGACGACGTCGGTTCGTCGAAAATGATAATCTGTGCATCGCTGAGCAACGCCCGGGTAATCTCAACAATTTGGCGGTCGCCTGCGCTCAGGTCTCGAATTCTGGCCCGTGGAGAGAGCTTGTAGCCGAGGCGGGAAAGAGCCTCGGCGCATCGCGCTTCGGTCGTCTTGTAATCGATCAAACCGTTCTTAGTAGGGAAAGTGGTGAGGTACAGGTTGTCGGCGATGCTCATCGTCGGCATCAAGGCCATTTCCTGATGCACAAAGGCAATGCCGTGTCGAGCCGCATCGAGCGGGTTCCGGATGTCAACTCTCTGCCCGCCAATGAAGATTTCGCCGGCGTCCTCTTTCACTACGCCGCCGAGAACATTCATCAAGGTGCTCTTGCCAGCGCCGTTCGCGCCAACCAGGGCCAGCGCCTCACCAGCATAGGCTTCAAGGTCGACCTTGTTCAAGGCCAGGACGCCTGGGAAACTCTTTTGGATACCTATCATCCGAAGAAACGGTTCGGGCATGGGGTCTTACTCTCCTATCGCCTGCGCAATGAGTCCAGAGCAACGACCGCAATAATGATTGTGCCTTTGAGGAAAAGGGTCATGTAATACGTCACCTGCATCATGTTCATACTGTTGCTGATCAGAGTAATAAGCACTGCCCCAATGACCGCCCCAAAAGCGGTTCCCGCGCCGCCGTAAATGCTCGCCCCGCCCAACACTGCCGAGCCGACAATGTCCAAAACGACACCTTCCCGCCCCATCGAGGCAGACGCAGACCCCAATCGGGATGACAAGATAATGGCCGCCAAACCAGCCATAAGCCCGGCAGTAGCATAGGCGGCGAACAGGACTGCCTTGGTAGGCACGCCTGAAACGCGGGCTGCTCGGATGTTGGTCCCGGTAGCATACAGCCATCTGCCATACATAGTCCACCGCATGACTAACTGAGCAATTGTGGCAATGACAAACATCGCCAGAACTGGCACCGGAATACCCCAAACCTTTGCCAGAACCATGTCCACGAACTTCTCGTTGATGCCTGTAATACTGATTGCTTGAGTAACCCATAGACACGCCCCCATAGCGATAGCCTGCATCGACAAAGTGACTACGAAAGGGATCATGCGTAAGTAGGCTACAGCGTATCCATTGACCAGACCAAGCGCAGTTCCGACCAGTATCATGATAATTCCAGCGAGCAAAGGATGTCCTCCATTGCGCATGTACATGACACCGAGAATCGCGCTGAAGGCCATAACAGACGGCATCGAGAGGTCGATGCCACCGACAATCAGTACTGCGGTCATACCAATGGACATCAACGCCAGTGACGAGGCTTGTAGGAGGACATTGAGCGCGTTTCGAGTAGTCAGGAAGTTGGGCACAAAAATGCCGAGTGCTAACACAATCAAGATTAGCAAGAATAGCGGGGCAGCGCGCATGACTTGTTGGTTTTTGGTCAGAAGGGCAACGTTTGCTCGAGTTTTTTGGACGGCAATTCTATCGCTAGTTTGGGCAGGAAATTTCATAGCATAACGGTCCTCCTTGTCAAATATACTGTATCATGAAAGACAGGCATTGTCAAATCAAGATTTAGGGAGAGTGTTGAAAAACTCATTTTTCGTTTACATCACGTTCCGTAAAGTATACCTGAAATATCGAAAGTGCTGTCAGTGTCCATCGTTCCAGCCTTTTTTCACAGCCTTGATTTGTTCTTCCCTGCAAACCGGTGATAAAATCCGTCCTGCCATTATAATTTGTACTATCACACCAGAGAAAAGCCATCTGACGGGATGAAGTCTGGCTCAGGTCGGCCTGCGGAGGCAAGAGTAGCAGAACCGAAGCCCTTTCAGTCCACAGTGAAGGAGAACCAACATGGCAAATCTCACAATGGACGATGTTGACGAGTTGTGGACGGCGATGCGCGAAGACAAGAGCTGGCGGAGGCTGAAGGATGTGCTGGAATACCGCCCGCC
>DAOTYC010000060.1:0-67444 GCA_034435095.1 Anaerolineae bacterium
TTATTGCCCGGGCGCAATTGGCCCAGTAGTCAAGATTGACCATAAACGGATGTCGGCGCTGCACTGGCGCAAGCGACAAGAAAAAGGTCGACAAATTTCCCCATTGCTGCACTTAGCAAGGGGATTTGCCCACCTTTGAAGGACAAACACAAAAAGGACTCTCCTGTTTGGCTTCAGGAGAACCAGCCGCCAAAAGCTTGCTCTCTGGGTAATATGACCTGGTTATCACAAAACGAGCTATCGTCTGAATGAACAACATTGTCCCTTAATTGCGCTGCCAGCAGCTCGGCGAGCATCTTTGATCTGGCTGATATTATATCACAAATCTCCGTCCTGGCAAAAGTGAGTCACTGGCGGGGTGCGGGCAACGCCAACCAGACCAGCCCACCAATGAGAGCCGTGAGGCTGAACAGGCTGATGACGGCGCCTGTATAAAACGCGCGCGGCCTGTAGCGAAACTCGACTTGATGTCGGCCAGCCTCTAGTTCTACCGCCCGGAACATCAGGTTGGCACGGTAGATAGGCGTGCGCTGCCCATCCACCTTAGCCTCCCAGCCCGGATAGTCAGTGTCTGTGAGGACCAGATAGCCCGCGGCAGAGGTCTCGACGTCTAGAAGCACATGCTCTGGGGCATAACGGACAATTGTGACGGAATCACCGCCTGCCTTTGTGTGTTGTGCCGTCGGGTCCGTCGCGCGGGCAACCGTCCCGGTCTCCGCCTCAGTCGGTCCAGCCAGAATGACTGTGCTGGCCGGGTCAAAAGAGCGGTCTCTCATGGCAGCTATCGTCTCGGCATCGTCGGCAATCACCCTCGCCTGATGCACGACAAACGCGCGTGGCAAATTGTCCAGGTTCTCATAGATTTTGACATCCCCGCTGTAAACCAGACGAAACCGGCCAGAAGTGGACAGCAACACTGTCCGATTGCTCATAGTAGCCCGATCAATCAGGCTCACTCCTCGCAAGTCAAACTCACCTTGAGTCAAACGACTGTGCACGGCGATTTCTTTGATAACGCGGGGTCGCTCGAAGTCGAATACGGCGACGTAGTCACTCCCGTTGGGGTTGTCTCGCCAAACGTGCCCTACTCGCGCCTGGGCGTGGTTCACCGGGCCGCTCTGTCCATACTCGCCCTCGGCGGTTTCACGGCCAGCACGGAGCAGGTGACGTGTCTCCACGCCAGCAACATCGGTGACGACCACTTCGGCTGCTGGCGTGTCATCTGGCAGGTCGGCGGCGCCGCGCAGGTGAGAGATGATGCCAATGGCGATCGCCGCATCGGGCAAAATATCCTGTGTCGCGACCGTTTGGACCAGGCCGGGCCCCAACCTGGCTGTAAACTGGAGGTCATAGAACACATCGTCTATCCACACGTCGTACACTTTGTCGGTGATCACGTACTTCACATTGAGCAAAGAGAGCAGCCGAGACTCGGGCACTTCTTGAAGCTGCTCGCGAAGTCGCCCATCCGCGGATACCGCATCCTTGGGCAGGAAGAGCTCCTGGAGTCTCACAAAACGCTTCAGGGGCAACAGCCCACCGTCATAACCATCCACCACGTAGAGGCGAAAGTGCAGAGGCAGGTTAAAGGCCAATACTTCCTTCTGTTTCACACAGACGATATAATCGTACACGGCACGTTTTGGCAGTTGCCAGCCATAGATGTCGTTGATTTCTTTGAGGTCGCCGGGGTCATAGGTGATGCCTGACATGCTGATAAAGCGATGCTCGCCTGGGCCGGTCAGCAGGAACGCGGGCGCGGGCCGCAGGAACTCCCAGGCTTGTGGTGCGGTGGGGGTGTTGTAGGCCAGGCCTCGGCTGGCGATGAACAGTTCGCCAATGAACGCCGCTACCAGCACGCTCTGGCCGATCAGTCGGGGCACGTGCTGGAAGGCGGTTACGGCTATGACCATAAGCCCGGCCACCATACATATCACCCAAATGAACACAGTCGTTGTCTCAGGGAAATCTAAAAAGTAGACAATCAAAGCCGCGATGGCGAGCATCATGACAATGGCGATGCTCGCCAGGCGACTGGTTTTCACAACACGCATGAAGGTCCTGCTGCTGGCCCGAACCCGATGCACGCAATCAGGTGAGAATAGAGCCTGAACTGCGTAGCCGACCAAGATACTGACCGCAAAGCTATAAAGGACCACCCATCTCACCGGCGCTCTGAACAAAGCGAATCCAGGCACCAGTCGGTATAACAGATAGTAAAAGGGATTATATCCGCCCAGGCCCAGGAAAAGCCCGGCCAACGCCAGCAAGCCGAACACGTGGCGACGCGAACCGTAGCCCCAAAGCCAGCCCACCACGGCCAAGAGCAGGCCCAGCGTGCCGACATACGCCACGTACTCGCCAAAAGACGCTCCAAATACCTGGCTCATGTCCAGGTGGTAAGGCGGTAGCAGGGACTGGAGAAGCCACTGAGGGCGAAGGGAAAAGGAGACAGCTTCCCGATACGGCAATCCACCGCTACGATGTGACAGGCCGGCCAGTTCCAATGTAGGCAAAAGCTGAACGGCAGACAACAGGCCGCCGATGACAACGCCGCCCGCCAACCAAAGTAGCCTTGACGCCGCATCTGCTACGCCGCCCAGCAGACGGCCTGTGGCAGATGGACTTTGATGGGATGGCGACAGATGTGCACCTGGGTTTGCGATCACTTTCAGAAGTGGGGGCAATACGGCATAGAGAGCCGCCCCAAACAGGGCGATGTAGAGCGCCTGGGTGTGTCCTGCCAGTATCTGGAGCGCGACCACAATGCCGGCACCCAATGCGGCACGCAAACGGGCGGCCCGCGGCCGGCCCGCCCCCGTTACCGACAGAGCCGCGTCTGGCGGGAACGAGTGCCGTTCGCCCCAAGCCAAATCTATCAATAGAAGCAATAGTGGAAACCAAATGGTCACATTGAGCTGATTGATGTGTTCTACCTGCGCGCCGAGGTAACCACCCAAAGCGAAACAACAGGCAGCGAAGAAACCGCTGTATGGCCCCAATCCCAGCGATCGGCGTGCAAAAAGATAGGTAAAAAGACCGGCCAGAAAAACGTGCAAAGCGATTGAGAAATTGACCGATTGGGGAGCGGGTAGCCAGGCTGAGGCTACATTGAAAGGATAGAGCACGGCAGCCTGAATATTGGCGAGAAACGGGACGCCCATAAACAAATAAGGGTTCCAAAGGGGGATCCGCCCCTGTCGCCAAGCATCCGCGGCGTACTCGCGGTAGGGATAGAAATAGGCAAAGATGTCTAACCCAACCAGGATCAAATTGGTCAGCAGGACCTTCCAGAAAAAGGCGACGGTCAAGGCCGCCAGCCCGAAAACGGCCAGCCCATCTTTCCATGGCTGGCGATGGGGCTGGGGCTCTCTGTAAAAGCTCCACTTAGCCATCGGGGGTGTTTTCCTCGATGCGGTACAGGGTGAACGAACGTGTGCCGTCTTCTCGATAAGCCTCGTAGATGGGTGCCGTGTTAAGCCCTGCCTGTCTGAGCGCCCAGCGGTACGCCGTCGCCGAGCGCCAGCTTGGGAAGGCTATGTATTTGGGCGTTCCAGAGCGGTGCGAGGCGTCCTCGGCCAGCTCGTCGGCCGTAGTGTACCACTGGAAGAGATAAGGAAAGTCGAAAAGGTAGAAAGAATAATGCCATCCCAACCAGTGGTGATAGATTACTGCTCCACCCGGCACATTGCCACGGATGTAGCTGACTACTGCATCAATGCCATTGTAGGCGCCGTGCGCTCCGCCGATACCATAGCGACTGCTGGCCGCGTCTCGAACGGGGCGAAGAAGCGTGAAGAGCAAAAGGATAGTTACGCCAACGCCATAAAAGAAGTGCAGATACTTGCCCGTATCTCCTGCGAGAGGGAGAACGCAATCGGGTTGAGGATTCGCGTCACGCCCATGGCAGTCCGCGCCATCAGACAAGCGCGGTGAAAGCCGACGGTGCACGAGCCTGCCGTATGTCTGCCACAGGTCGAGCGGCAACAACAACACCCGTGCCAGCAAAAGCAGGACGACAGGCGCCAGGCCCAGCAGGTAGCGGTCCCAGATGTTGAAGTCCACGAGCGTGTGCACCAGGATAAAACCTGCCGCGAATAGGGCAAACATCCAGTCCAATCGCGCGCTCCTCTCGGTTCGCCAACGCAGGCCCGCATATCCAAGTAAAAAAGGCAAGCCGACTATCAGAATGAAGTTGAGGGTACGCGACCCGGTGAAATAGCCCAGAAACTGGCTCCATTCATGAAGTCTTTCAGGCCAGGAGGCAATTGCCGCCCACCTCAGTCCTCCATAGCTGACGAGGCTCTGCTCAAAAAAGCCGTTTGGCGCGGCCCGCATGATGTCCCATATTACAGCCGGAATGAGGGCCAGGCCGAATGCGACCCCGAATCGGAGCAAGGGGGAGCCGGGCTTGCCGGCCTGGGCGGACGCCGAAGGTCGGTCTAAGCCTGTGGCGCCGACGGCAACGATCAGAGCCAAGAACAAGATGGCCGGTGGTTTGGTGATGAAACCCAGCCCCAGCAGCCAGCCACTTAACCCCCAGCGACCATAAGCGACGGCGAGCAGCGAACCCAGCACCCAAGCGACCATCATGGGGTCGGTGAGGGCAGTCGGCGCAAACAGAATGTTGAACGGTGAAAAGGCTGCCAGAGCCAGGCACACCAAAGCCACACGCTGATTGTAGAGCCGTTTGCCGAGAAAAAAGACCAGGAGCAAACTGGCTGCGCTGAACAACTCGCCCGGCAGCCGGGCGACCGTCTCGCTATGGCCGAAGAGGTGCATGAACAGCACCAGGCAATAGATATGCAGAGGTGGCTTGTCCACCGCACAGTGGCTCAGCCACGGGTCCTGACCGGTGACAACTTTCAAGGCCCAGTGCGCATAAATGGCTTCATCTTGGTGAAAGCGGCTGGCGGCGATTGGGGCAAGTCGGGCCACGACCCCCGCTACACACAAGCTGGCGACAAATCCCGCGACCCAATGGCGGCGCAACAAGCGGAACAGGTCTTTCAGCCAAACCGACATCGTTTGCGGGAGCGGACATGCCTGTAGTATCATTCTGACAAATCGTTGTCTTCTATTCTGCCTGACCTTGAGCGGGTGTGGAGTCGGCGGTCAGCCAACCGAAAAACGGCCATGCCCAGCAGCAGGAAGGCCAGGAACAGGACGACGCCACCTTCGAGCTGCACCCAATCCCTCCTGATCAGGGATACGGCGCATACATATAGCCATACAAAAGAGAATAGAACCAGGACAACGCCAGTGGTCTTCAAGTTGACGGTTTGGCCGTGCCCGACACCGTGTTCCCCATCAAACCTTTGCAGCAGCCAGGAGATGATGCCGATCCCTACAAAGGCTGTGCCGATCAGGCTCACCAGGATCAGACTGCTGTCAACAAACACGCTGCCCAATATGCCGATGATGGTCAGAATGATCGCGATTCCGGCCAGCGCGCCGTACACCGCCCTGCAATAGGATAGGAAATGCCCGCCCAACGCCTGGCTCAGCATGAAGTGCTTGTTTTTCACTCGAGCCTGAAAATACCAACCCAGGTAGAAGAATACAGGGAGAAGCATAAGGCCAAAGACAATGATGACCACACTGTTCCATGGGTCTAACAACAGCCCATCCCCTTGGGCAAATGCCCACAACTGGTACAAAAGGCCCAGTACAAACAAGGTCAACGGTACGGAGAGAAGAAAAAACCAGATGAAGGCGATGAACCTTTGAAAGGCCGGCACCTTAACTAAGAGTCCGTCTCTCTCTCGGCCGCCTGCTCGCTCATCATAGCCGTCTTTGCGACTTGCCATAGGACCTCCCGCCGTTTCAATAAAGATGGCTGCAATAGGTCACACCGAGGGTTCAATCCACAAAGCGATATTTGATGAGCGTCCACAAAGCGACCAATCCGTCACGCCAGGTGATCTTCTTGCCCTCGGCATATTCACGTCCGTAATACGAAATGGGCACCTCGATTATCCGGTAGCCGCGCTTCAGAATCTTGGCGGTGATCTCGGGCTCCAGGTCAAAGCGACGTGAGCGCAGCTTGATCCCTTCGAAAACCTCCCGGCACACCACTTTGTAGCAGGTTTCCATGTCGCTGAGGATGGTGTCGTACAGGAAGTTCGTGACGAAGGTCAGCAACTTGTTGCCCAGCATGTGAGAGAAGAACATCGCTTTGCGCGGCGCCCCTAAAAACCGGGAGCCGTAAACCACACAGGTCCGCCCTTCCAGGATGGGACGGAGCAAGACGGTGTAGTCGCGCGGGTCGTACTCGAGGTCCGCATCCTGGATCAGCAGAATGTCACCCTGCGCATGTTGGATGGCCGTCTGAATGGCGGCGCCTTTGCCCTGATTCTTCTCGTGAAAATAGGCGTGGAAATCTGGGGCCTGCGCGAGTTTCTGGAGTATTTCCCGAGACCCATCGGTTGAGCCATCATCTACAGCGATAATTTCTTTTTCCACTCCGTCTATTTGAACCGCGCGAACCTGCCGAACGATTTCTTCGAGCGTGGGCTTTTCGTTGTACACTGGAATCATCACAGATAACTTGATCATCTCTCCTCCCTCTATCCGGCAGGCTGCCGAATGGGCTGCATCGAACGGCACCCCTGAAGTTTTCCTGACAACAGGCACCGTCGCCAATACGGCGCAACCAGCACGGCAGCGAAGGTCATATCAGGCTTTCAGCCAATGGCGGATGCCGTCTTGGTTGATTTCGAGTTTCTTCAGTTACAGCTCCGATTATACCTTAAGCGTATGCGACTGGCAAGTACTGCCCGGCCGGTCGGTGCATCCAGGACTTCAGGCGAGTTAACAGAAGTCTCAACCCCGTCATGC
This sequence comes from Anaerolineae bacterium, assembly GCA_034435095.1. Lineage (GTDB taxonomy): Bacteria > Chloroflexota > Anaerolineae > DAOTYC01 > DAOTYC01 > DAOTYC01. The sequence goes on from DAOTYC010000060.1 coordinate 6,841, forward strand.
TGAGCGCAGCGAAGCATCTCATTTCACGATGCACAACGAGATTCTTCGCTTCGCTCAGAATGACGGCCAGTCGCAGGTCAGGTATGGAAACCCGACCTACGGCGGCAGGTTTGGAAATCTGCCCTAGGGCTCACCTAAAATTTCGGATACACCCGGGCCGGTCGATTGCGCCGTTCTCCCCCCATGATTGTCGCGGCTGACAATGACAAAATGGCGCACTGTCACTGGATTACATCAACGGGGGTTTGGTACGGCGCCCATTCGTACAGCGTCCTGGCATTTTCCTCGCTCAGGATGATGCAGCCATACGAAACCGGATAGCCGATCAGTCCCTCCCACATCTTCTGGCCGGTGGAGCGGGTAATGGGCGGGGCGTGAATCCCGTTCTCGGTAGAGCCGGCATAGTAGATGCCCAACCAATACGGCATATCCAGGTCCCAGGCTCTGGCGTATGCCATCTTCAATCTGGACTGCACCTTATAGTGGCCTGGTTTGGTAGCCCGGCCAAACTCGCCCGTTGAGCAGGGCCATGTGTGGATAGACCGCCCGTTTTCATAAAGATACATGCGCTGCTGCGAGATGCTCACCACGATGCGCCTGTCGGGTTTGGTCAATAAGTCCGTGACTTCGGCCAGCTTCTGGCGAGCCAGGATGTTTTCAGGGTACAGCCGCAATGAACGTTCGTAACGCCATCTGGCCTGTAGCGCCCGCCCCATGCTTTGCTGCCAAAGCCCTTCCTGGAGAGTGGCTGCAAAAAGCCGCTGCTTGATGTCCTTGAAGTCAGGAGCGACAGCATAGACTCGCTCAAAGTGGTTGGCAGCGGCTGTCCAGCGCGAGCGCTGGTAGTTTTCCTCTCCTTGTTGATACTCACTGAGCAAGCGATACAAAGAATCAAGCGAATCGGACTGGGGCAGAATGATTCTGGCAGCATGTAATTGAATCAAGGCCGCGCGCAAATCGCCTTGCTCGATCAATTGCTGGGCGTATAGCCGGTGGGCAGTGCCCAACCGTTCCGGGATGGCAGCATTCTCTGGTTCGAGGCCATGCAGTTCAGAATACAGCTCAATACACGAAGACCAATCAGCGCTTTGCCAGGCGGCCTCTGCCACCTGGTGCAGTTGCGCCCTGCGTACCGCAGGGACGGATTCCAGCCAGCCTTTCGCTGCTTTGACCATGAGAACTGCGGTTTGGCGCAGCAACGGCGTGGAAAACAGGTCGGCGTATGGCCTGGACGCGCCGACAATGGCCGCAGTTACCACCAGGCCGATAGCCATGCCCGAGAATATGCGCACAAGATGACCGTTTTGGTTCATATCATAACAACCGGTATATTTTGTTTACAATTATACTCAGTGTGATACCGACATGCAAAAGTTTGACTAAGCTCTTCAGAAGTGGTATCATTATGCGGCACGTACCTGGTGATGAGGGAATTGTGACTGGGAGTAGAATGAATAGAGTAACGAGACTGTACCGGCGACCTCTAACGCACGAAGGAGTGTGACGTCATAGTGCAATTTGACGTTATCGGTCGTGTTTGGGAGGTAAGCTAAACATCTATGCGCATTGCTATCGACGCCAGGCTGGTCTATTACACTCAAGCCGGTATCAGCCAGTACATCAAACGGTTGGTAGAGTCTTTAGCCGAGCTGGACGATCAAACAGAATATCTGATCTTGCAAAGCCGCAAGCACCGCGCGCCCCTCGTTCAACGCCCAAATTTCAAGCGGATACCCATTTGGACGCCATGCCATCACCGTTTGGAGCAGTGGACCCTGCGGTTTGAGATTTCGCCGCTTGATATTGATGTCTTACACAGTCCCGATTTTATCCCGCCCTTCCGCGGCAACTTTAAGTCGGTCATTACTGTGCATGACCTGGCGTTCTTGCTATACCCGCACTTCTTGACCAAGGAAAGCGCCAGGTATTACGGCCAGATTGACCAGGCAGTGCGGCGAACAGACCACATCATTGCCGTCTCCGAGGCCACCAAACGTGACTTGATGCAACGGCTGGGTGTGCCGGAGAACAAAGTGACCGTGATCTATGAGGCCAGCTCGCCGCAGTATCGTCCCCTGCCTGCTCAAGAAGCCCGCTCTTACGTTCAGGCCAAATTCAACCTGGCAGACGATTATGTTCTGTTCGTGAGCACGATTGAGCCTCGCAAGAATGTCCCCGGCTTGCTGCAAGCGTTCCGGCAGTTGCTCGATTCATACCGGGTGAAGGTCAAGCTCGTGCTGGCTGGCGGACGGGGATGGCTCTTCGACGAGGTTTTCGCCACGGTGGGCCGGCTCAACCTGACTGAGCACGTATATTTCTTGGGGCGTGTTGAGACGGAAGACTTGCCCTATCTCTACAATGCGGCGCGCTTGCTGGTGCATCCCTCTTTCTACGAAGGATTTGGCCTGCCGCCTTTGGAGGCCATGGCCTGTGGGACGCCCGTGATCGTCTCCAATGTGTCGGCTCTGCCCGAAGTGGTAGGAGACGCTGGCCTGATGATTGACCCTCAGAACATCTCCGAGCTGGCGGTGGGCATGTATCGTCTGCTGACGGATGAAGCGTTGCGCAGCGAAATGATCCACAAAGGACTGGCAAGAGCCGCCTGTTTCTCATGGGAAAAGGCCGCTCGCGAAACACTCGAGGTATACCGCAAGGTCAGCCAGAGTAAATGAAAATTCTTTTGCTCACGCCTCAGCTCCCGTATCCGCCGCATCAAGGGACAACCATCCGCAATTACAACATCATCAGACAGTTGGCCCGGCGACATGAGGTGCATTTGTTGTCGTTTGTGCAGCAGACAGATGACCTGTCTGCTGCTGCGCCTTTGCGAGAGATGTGTCGGTCTGTTCGAGTGGTGACGGCGCCGCGGCGGACTATGATCCAGCGTATACGCGGATTACTGGCGTCCACCTTGCCAGACATGGCGATGCGCCTGCCATCTCAGGAGTTCCAAGAGGCCCTGGACTCTTATGTGGAACAAGTCAAGCCCGATGTCGTCCAGGTGGAAGGGATAGAGATGGCGCAATACGGCCTCCACCTGGCTGAACGTAGAACGAGCTCCCACCCCATTCTGGTATTCGACGATCACAACGCCGAATACGTCTTACAGCGCCGCGCCTTCGAGACCGATGTACGGCAGCCGCGCCGCTGGGTGGGAGCGCTGTACTCATGGATACAGTGGCATCGCCTGGCGCGCTATGAGCGGTTGACCTGCGAACGACACGATTGGACGGTAGTTGCCTCCGAGGCGGATGCAGCCGCCATCCACGTGCTTCTTCCTCAATTGGAGCTGAAAATCATCCCCAATGGCGTTGATACGGAGTTCTACCGGCCGGATGCTGTTGTCGAGCACAAGATTATCTTGCCCGCACGAAGCATGGTGTTTACCGGCAAGATGGACTTCCGTCCGAACATTGATGCGGTGTTATGGTTTGTGAACGATGTGTTCCCAATGATCAGGTCGCAGTCACCAGACGTGCACTTCTACGTCGTGGGTCAGAAACCTCATCCCCGCGTTGTAGCCCTGGGCGAGAAACCGGGCGTTGTCGTGACAGGATATGTAGAGGATGTCCGACCATACATCGCCCAGGCGGCTGTCTATGTTGTGCCACTGCGCATTGGCGGTGGGACGCGGCTCAAAATCATGGAGGCGATGGCCATGGCGGCGGCGGTGGTATCCACCTCGCTGGGATGTGAAGGCTTCCCGCTGACGGCCGGTAAGCACCTCAGAATAGCGGATGAAGAATCCGACTTCGCTGCGGCGGTGCTGGAACTATTACGCGATGAGCCCCAGGCGCGGCGTTTGGGCGCACAGGCCCGGCGCTTTGTCGAACAGCACTACGATTGGGCCAGCATCGTACCCCTTTTCGACCAGGTCTATGTGCCCAAGAACACCTGACCACGGTTGCAACGGCCATGCTGCCGGCCATTCATTGCGCCGGATGGTGCGCCTGTTTTTGTTGAGGGCAATCGCCCGCTGGCGACCCTCGCATTGCCAAACACGCGCTCCTACGCCCTCGCCGGATTCCGTGTTGCTCATCCGCCCAGACCACCTGGGAGACATGCTCTTTACGATACCTGCCGTGCGGCATTTGCGTCAGGTCTGGCCTGCCGCCCGACTGACCATGTTGTGTGGTCCTTGGGCGCAGACGATAGCAGAGAGAAATCCATACCTGGATGAGGTGCTCATCTGCCAGTTCCCGTGGTTCTCGCGCCAACCGCGCAAATCGTTTCTCGACCCGTATTGGCTCCTCCGCGAGGAAGCCAGACGCCTTCGGGAACGCGCCTTCGACCTTGCCATTGTCATGCGCTTTGACCACTGGTGGGGGGCCTGGCTGTCGTGCTGGGCGGGCATTCCCTGTCGCCTTGGATACGACATACCCGAAGTTGCCCCTTTCTTGACTCAGGCAGTGCCTTATGCGCAGGGTCGCCACGAAGTATTGCAGAATCTGGCTTTGGCTGAAGCGGCGACCGGCAGCTCAGCAAACGCTGATAGCGGGCGATTGGAGTTCTCGCCGACCGCAGAGGAGGTTGAAACGGCGCAGCGACTGCTGGCCTCGGCGGGCGTGCAGTCCGAAGACCGGCTGGTGTGTGTCCATCCTGGGGCAGGCGCGCCGGTCAAGCTGTGGGACAATCGAGCGTGGGCGCAGGTGATCCAGGCACTGATGCGCGAATATGGCGTGAAGGTCATTCTGAGCGGCGGCCCCGGTGAGGCAAGTTTGTTGCGAGAGCTGGAGAGCCTGCTTGTTGCTGGTCTGGACTCCGGCGAGGCTGCCAGGGTGACAAACCTGGCAGGCCGAACCAACCTGGGCCAATTGGCCGCTGTGATGCAGCGATGTCGCCTGGTGATGGGCGTTGATAGTGGGCCGCTGCATCTGGCAGTTGCCGTAGGTACGCCTACCCTGCACCTGTTTGGCCCGGCGGACGCCCGGCTGTTCGGCCCGTGGGGGGACCCACAGCGGCATCTGGTGGTTACGTCGCCTCTGGGATGCGCCCCGTGCAATCGAATGGATTATGCTCCGGCCGAACTGGACAACCATCCCTGTATGCGCAACATCACGGTGGAATCGGTGCTGGCGGCCGCCCGCCGCCTGCTGGATGCCGGCCTACAGGACTGAGGTAGGCTGGTGTGGAGATTCTGTTCATCAGCCCGTTCGGGCTACGCCCCAAGTACACGGTGAGCGGACGCGCCCTACCTTTGGCGAGGGCTCTGGCGCGCCGCGGCCACCAGGTTCGTCTGCTGATCCCACCCTGGGACCGTCCGATAGACTCGGGGCGGCGCACTTTGGTGGACGGCGTTCAGGTGGAGCACATCGCGCTGCCTCCTCCACTGCCAGGAGTCAGGCACATTCTGATCGTATGGCGTTTGCTGCGACAGGCCATTTGCTCACATGCTGAGATAGTTCACGTCTTCAAACCCAAAGGATATTCAGGCGTTGTCGTCCTTGTGTTGTGGTATCTGAGACGATTGGGTATAATCCGTGCCCGTATGGTTGTGGATACCGACGACTGGGAAGGGTGCGGCGGCTGGAATGAACGCGGCGGGTATCATCCCCTGGCACAGCGTGTCTTCGCCTGGCAGGAACGATGGGGGCTGGTTCGCTGTGATGGGGTTACTGCCGCAAGCCAGACCTTACAGAGCCTGGCCTGGAGTCTTGGCGCGCGCCGGGTGTGCCATGTGCCCAACGGTTTACTCGAACCGGTGGTATTGCCGCCGAGCCGCGGTTTGAGAGCCAAAGGGCACGGGCCTGAGCTCCCAGCCGACACGAGCCTCACAGCGTTAATATACACCCGGTTTGTCGAGATTGCACCGGAGCATTTGGCGGCGATTGTGTCTGCTTTGCTGGAGCGGATAGCGGGCCTGGCCTGCCTGGTGCTGGGGTCAGGGCTGACCGATGAACTGGAGCGTTTCGAGCATTGTCTGACCAACGCTGGACACTTGGGGAGGCAGACGGCTCCCTCTCGCTCCGATACGTCGGGAGCAGCGCGCCGTGTGCAGGTGCTGGGGTGGGTTGAGGCGGCAGACTTGGCGCAGTACTGGGCCTCAGCCGACATTGGCCTGTTCCCATGCGAGGATAACCTGCTGACCCGCGCGAAGTCTCCTTTGCGATTGGTGGAGATGATGGCCGCTGGCTTGCCGATTGTGGCCCATCGCGTGGGCGAAGTGGCGCGCTATCTCGAGGACGGTGTTTCCGGCCTGCTGGTGCCTGCGGGCGATGATGAAGGGTTCGTCAACACTGTAGCCAAATTGGCCTCATCGCCAGAATTGCGCCGACGCTTGGGAACGCAGGCGCGTCAACGTGCGGAGCGTGATTTCAATTGGCGTCATCTGGCAGCGCAGGTGGAGGCCCTCTATCAACAAATCATCGCTCTTAGCTGAGAAGTGGGAAGCAACGAGTATGCCACACGAACGCAACCCGTGGAAACTGACAATCCGATGTTGGCTGCCGGTCATCCTGTGGATGGCTTTCATTTTTGTCGTCTCATCTCAGCCCAAGGCCAGTATGCCACACCACCCCAATGGTCTGTTCGATTGGGGGATCAAGAAGTCGGCGCACATGATCGAATACGGGATTTTGGCAATGCTGGTCTGGCGGGCTATCAGCGGGAGCGCGGGCGCAACCATCAGACGGTCACAGATCTGGCTTATTCCCCTGTTCTGTATAGCATACGCCGCCACGGACGAATATCACCAATCGTTTGTGCCGGGCAGGTCAAGCAGCGTCTGGGATATCCTCATTGATGGGCTGGGCGTCCTGTTGACTCTGGCCATCGTGTCATTGCTTCTCAAGCAACGAGCGCGGCGCCTATCAGGCTTCTTCTTCTACCCCTGGCTCACTCGCTTCCTCGACGGGTTTTCGCCCCTCCGGCCGGTAGTACAGGACAATCTCCCCGAATAGCTTTTCCTGACGGACCGACAGAAAACCGCTCTTGATCAATTCCAGCACAGCCAGGAAGGTGACAATCACCTCGATTCGCGTCTGGGCGGTGGCAATGAGTTCGTGAAAGGCCATCTGGCCCTTCCTGTCAAGGGCGAATGTAATCTGGTCAACCTTGTCATGGATGGAGATGGTGATCGGCGGAATGACTTGAGACACAGGCGGTTCCGCCGGCTTGATCTGCAAGGCGCGCCTGACCGCCTCAACAAGAGCGGCCAAAGACATGCCATCGGCGTCCAGCTCTCTGGCGCTCCCCGCCACCGACACCGCGCCGACCCTCACGTAAGCGCGCAGATTCTGTTTGCTTCGTTCTGCCAGAAAGGCGGCGACCTCTTTGAATCTCTTGTACTCGATCAGTTGACGGACTAAGTCTTCACCGACATCGCCCTCCTCGTCTTCTGGCGCAGTTCCCGACGGGACGGGAAGCAACAGGCGCGATTTAATCAGCAGCAGTTTGCTGGCTACCACGAGGAAATCGGCCAGGTTGGCAGCTCGTTTCTCTCCCAGGTGGCTGATGTACTCCAGGAATTGGTCGGTGACCTGCGCTAAGGAGACTGTGGTGATGTCCAACTCCTGTTTTTCAATTAGGTGAAGGAGAAGGTCTAGCGGCCCCTCAAAAACGGGTAGTCTGACTTCGTAGTTGATCACGCCATTATCTTTCAGAGAGCCTGTTTGACTGCGTCCAATAGCCTATCGCGCCATCTTGCGCCGCTGTCCCATTGGTCGCCAGGGCAGGCCGTCGCGATCAATTCCTTGTGGCCCCTGATGCTCTCAATCGGCAAGCCGAGTTGCCGCGACAGATGGGCCAGCAATCGCCCCGCGCTGGCCAACTGGGCATCCGTTGGGAGGTCACCCACGAAATTTCCGGCCAACGCGATACCCAACGATGTCTGATTTTCGCTCCTGGCGTGATACGAGACGGTTTCCAGACGATTGGTCTGATAGATCGTTCCGTCGGCCATCACCACGAAGTGATAGCCAATGCCGGGCCAGTCTCGTTCATTGACGTGATAGCGTGCGATGTCTACCGGGCCAACAGTTGGCGCAGCCGCTGTGTGGTGTATGATCGCCTGGCTGATTTCCTTCAACTCTCTGACATCGTATGTCTTACTCTGGTGCTTGGGCAAGAGGTCAGTCACGTCTATGATAGTAAGGTGGACCACTTGCGTTCCAGAGTTCCGTTCAGCTAGCTGACCTGCAAGGTCAGCGACCTGTTGTTCGAGTGTTTGAATTCGCTGTTCCAGTGCAGCGATTTTCGACTGGGCCTCGCGAACTTCTTTGCCGATTGGCTTCAGCACCACCTGACCCGGCCCGAGTTCCTCCATCGCCACGTTCTGAAAGTATTGGACGCGGACGCCGGCTTCGAGGTGCGCGTCGGTAATAGGCAGGCCGCACACCGCTGCCCCAAGTCCGCGGTAGAGAGCCAGAAACGGGTCCGCGACAGTGCAACCGGTTTCTTCAAAGTATACGCCAGCGGCGGTGGGCGCGGCTTCAACCCTCACTTCCTTGTCTAGCGTGGGCGACCCGCGAGACGAGAGCCAAATGGTGTCGTTTTCAATCAGGTCCCACTTAATCAGAAATGCGCCAGCGGCGGTGGGCGCGGAAACATAGACCTGACTCAGAGTTAGAGTCATGCCGGGACCTACGTCGGCCGGCAGGCGGGCGCGTGTCTCCTCGGCGGAATGAATCAATTCACCATGCAGAGTATACCACCGGCAGCCGATTTTCACCCGGTCGGCGTGCCACGGCGCAGTACCGGCGTTTCTCAACTTGATTTTAACCGCTTGTCGTTCTCCAGCAATCCATTTATCTGGTGCGCTGTATTCCAGCCATTCGGCCCGGTAGGCGGGCACAGGCACAGCAGGCCTTGCCGGAACCAGGGGCGGGCGGGGAATGTTGCCAACGGCCCGCACTACCGGCCGGAATTCACCGGACTCCTTGCGCCAGACAAACTGTGCCCACTGTGGGTCGGGCGACGAGGCAATGAAGCAACAAGCCGACCCTAAATAAGGGTAGTTGAACAGCTCCTGGTAGAACGTCGTGTATTGGGCGGCCTGAATATCACCCGAGAGGTTCGGCGTACTGTTGCCAAACTCGGTGATCTCAATAATCTTGTTGGGGAACCTCTCGTGGTAGAGCTTAAAGCGCAGGCCCCACTCGCTCTTCAAATGGTTGTCGCCCTGCCAATAGATATGACATCCCAACCAATCGGATGCTTGAATCGCCTGGCGGCAGATTTCCAGCCATTCCAGGTCGCGGTGGGGCCAGTGAGGTGCCAGGCCCGGAAAGCCTAGAAGAGCCCAGGGGCAGGCCTGCTTGATCAACCTGAACACCTGCAGATACCAGTCTCGAAAAGAGCGTGCCGCTTCGTCTGAACTGCCCCAGCCTTCGTACCCTTGATGATGGTTGGGCTCGTTCAGGATCTCAAACTTGGCCGTGAACAGACGCAACTCTTTGATGCGTGCGATGGCGGTGGTGGCAAAGGACTCGGGATCAGGGTGCGATGCGCCAACTCGTTCATCGTGGAGGCGAACAATAAATTCCAGGCCGGGATTCTCGGCCTTCACCCTCTCGAAAACGTGATTGCCGGTAAGGCTCAATACCTTGAGAGTTTCTATGCGCGCTTCTCTGATGACCAGATAGTCGCCTTCAGCAAAGGTGAAGTCATTGCGGGCATGTAGTCCGATCCGAACTGACCGATTGGCGGGCATGTGGTTTCTCCTTGGGCGACACAGTGAGCCGATAGCGCGTAGCCGGCTGACCCGTTTCACAACTCGGTTACCACCAGTGTATTATAGCGGCTATCAGAACACTGTCAAATAGGCCCGACAGCGTGGCAAGTTGAATTACCGTTGACCTTTTCACATCACGGTAGTATAATCCCACTTGCGTCTGTTTGAGGAGGAGAATATCTCATCAATGATGAAAATCATGGTAGTGATACCTACCTATAATGAGGCGACCAATCTCCCAGCCATCGTCGGCGAGCTGTGGTCATTAGGATTGGATTCGCTCGAAGTGCTTGTCGTGGACGATGATTCACCTGATGGCACTGGACAGATCGCCGATGAGCTGGCTGAGCAATATCCGGAACGTTTCCACGTGATCCACCGACAGGGCAAGTTGGGCCTGGGGACCGCCTATCTGACGGGCTTTCGCTACGCGCTTGAGCATGGCGCTGACTACATAATTCAGATGGATGCCGATTTCTCCCATTCGCCCAGTTACATCCCGGCTATGTTGGAGAAATGCCAGGAATATGACGTTGTGGTCGGCTCGCGATACGTGCCCGGGGGGCAGTTGGACGAGAAGTGGAGCTTTTGGCGGCACTTCTTGAGCTGGTGGGCCAACAGCATCTACGCACGCTTGATTCTGAACCTGAAGGTGCGCGATGCCACCGCCGGGTTCAAGTGTTGGCGGAGAGGTGTGTTGGAGGCCATTGATTTCGATCAAATCACATCCAACGGCTATGTCTTCCAGGTGGAAATGGCCTACGTAACAGAAAAACTTGGCTTCCGCGTCTACGAGTTGCCCATCTACTTCGAGGACCGGCGGATTGGGCGGTCTAAGATGACGATTCCCGTAAAATTTGAAGCGGCCTGGCGCGTATGGGAGATACGTTGGAGGCACAGGAATCTCAAGCCTTGAGAATCCGTAAGCTGTGGCCCGACCTGACCGCCATCGTTATGCTCTTTCTGTTGCCTTTGGCCCTTTTCTGGGCGGTCACCATCGGCCCGCGTACTCTCTTGCCTTTCGACAATCTGTTCACCATCGAACCGTGGCGTTCCTTTGCGGCACAACTGGGCGTCAGCGTCCCTCACAATGAATTGCTGAGTGACCTCATCCTGGAAAACTACGTATGGAAGCAGTTCATCCGCGAGTCGCTGGCGAACCGCCAAATCCCCTTGTGGAACCCATATCTGTTCAGCGGTTTGCCATTCCTGGCTGCCGGACAGCATTCCGCACTCTATCCTCTGAGCGTTCTCTTCTACATCCTGCCACTGGCTAAAGCCTACGGCTGGTTCAGCGCCATACAGCTTTTCCTGGCTGGGCTGGCGATGTATGTCTTGGGGCGCGTGCTCGGCCTGAGCCGATTCGGCTCTCTACTGGCCGGGATTACCTACATGCTGAGCGCGTTCTTCGTGATCAGTGTGGTCTTTCCCATGGTTATCGCCGCGGCAGCGTGGTTGCCGCTGCTTCTGGCCGTTATCGAAATCGTCATCCGTAAACAAGAACAGAAAGGCCCCATCCGCTACTCCCCCATACCGTACATCATCGCCGGCGCGGTAGTCCTCGGCGTGCAGGTGCTGGCCGGTCACGTCGAGATCACCTATTACGTCTTGATGGTCTGCGGCTTCTATGGAATTTGGCGGCTGGTCGCCTTGTGGCGCAGCCAGCGCGCCCTGGGCCCGACAGTGCGGTTGGGCGGCTGGCTGCTCATTATGGTGGCCCTGGGCATGGGGCTCGGCGGAGTGCAATTCATCCCCCTCTTTGAGGTTGCCCAACACAATTTCCGCTTAGGCTCGGTGGGCTATCACGAGGTCATCGGCTGGGCCTTCCCCTGGCGACAGGCTGTAACTTTTTTGATCCCAGACTTTTACGGCAACCCAAGCCATCACGCCTACTGGGACATTGTGTCCTGGCGCTGGCAACCCGTGCTGCGTAATGCCTTGGGCCAGGCTGTTCACACCATCGCCTGGCTCAAGGAGCTGCCAACGTGGAAGAATTACGTCGAGGCTGCCAGCTACGTGGGCGTCTTGCCCCTGTTGCTGGGATTGGTGGCGCTCTTGGGGCGACGGACGCGCCATATCTGGCTGTTTGCCTGTCTGGCCATCGTTGCGCTCTTGTTTGCTTTCGGTACGCCGCTGTACGCCCTGTTGTTCTATCTGTTGCCCGGCTTCAATCAGTTGCATTCGCCGTTTCGTTGGGTGTACCCTTATACTTTGAGCGTGGCCGTGTTGGCCGGCTTCGGCGCCTCGTATCTGTCAAGGAGCGGGGTTTCGGATTCCGGAATCCGAAACCCCTCACAACGCATAGGCTGGCCGGCTTTCTGGGCCGGCGTGGCTGGCCTGTGTCTGTTGCTCATCGTACTGGCCTTCCCTGGCCCATTCATCGCCCTGGCGGACGCGGTCCTGGCCCATTCGGAACTGACGCAGCGCGCCTTTGAGAGCGGCCGCATGTTGCTGTCCTACCAGTGGCGCAATGCCCTCGTATTTGTCGTGTTCTTGATTTCGGCGGGCGCGGTGATACGCATTAGCCGCTGTCCCATCTATCTGCCGCGCCGTTTAGGTGGCTACGCCGTATGGAAGCCGCTCGCCGTCGTCATCCTGGCGCTGGATCTGATGGTTGCCTCGGCGGGCTTCAACCCGGCAACCGACCCCAAGTTGATGGAGTTCAAGCCGCCGGTCGCCGGGTTTTTGCAGCAAGATCCTGGCCTTTGGCGACTGACCGCCTTTGTCGCGCCCGGCGAAAAGACACTGATCGCCAATACCGGCATGTATTATGGCTTTCAAGACATCCGCGGCTACGATTCCATCTTCCCGCGCCAATACGCCGATTTTATGGGCACGATTGAAGAGCAGGATGAACTTCTTTTCAACCGAATTGCTCCGCTGTCAGAATATGACTCTCTCGATTCACCGATGTTAGACCTGGCCAATGTCAAGTATGTCGTCACGACGCAGCATATACCGAACGCGGGCTATGAGCTGGTCTACGACAACGAGGTGCGCGTCTATCGAAACGAGGACGTGATGCCCAGAGCCTTTGCCCTGCCGGCCCGCGCCGCACAAGTACGGCCCGCAGGGGAAATCTTAAAGCTGCTGCCGGCGACCGACCCACGTCAGACGCTGGTGCTGGAGGCTGAACAGGTCGCGTCCAGCCCGCCGCCGTGGGGCGGTCCCGCGCCGGACGCGACCTGGCCGCTCACGCCGGCTACGGTGGCCGAGTACGGCGCGAACGAAGTCGTCATCCGCGTGGATATACCATCGGAGGGGTATCTGGTTCTGGCCGACTCGTTCTTCCCCGGCTGGAAGGCATATCGGCGCGCGCCAGAGGCCAGCGCAAAAGAAGAAGATGAGCTCCCTCTCTATCGCGCCTACGGCAACTTCCGCGCCACGCCGCTGCCTGCTGGCGAACACATCGTCCGGTTCAAATACAGTCCGTTGTCGGTCAAGCTGGGGGCGTATGTCAGCTTCATGTCGGCGATAATTCTGTTCCTGCTGGGTTGCGCCTGGGTGTGGGGGCGTTACTACCGCGAGAGTGAGGACGATTCGCCGGTCAAGCGCATCGCCAAGAACAGCCTGACGCCGATGTCGCTTTCGTTGCTCAACAAAGTGATTGACATGGCGTTCGCCATGTTGATGTTGCGTATCCTGGCGCCGGAAAACGCTGGCCGCTATCAGTTTGCCGTGGCGTTCTTCACCTTCTTTGAGATTCTGGTGCGTTTCGGGTTCGGTACATTGCTCACCCGCGAAGCAGCCAAAGACCGTTCGCAGGCCAACCGCTACCTCAGCAACACCATTGTTCTCCGCTCGGGCCTGTGGCTGCTGTCGCTGCCGGTCATGGCCGGAGTGGTGTTCCTCTACATGCGCTACGGCGGCGTGACGGCAGACACCGCCACAGCCATCGGTTTGCTCGCCATCGCGCTTTGGTTCAGCGTCGTCGCCGACGCGCTGACCGCCGTGTTCTACGCTTACGAGAAGATGGAGCATCCGGCCTCGCTGAGCACCATGACCACCGTCCTGCGTGTGCTGTTGGGCGCGCTGGTCATCCTGCCGCCGCTGAACTGGGGCTTTGTTGGACTGGCGGGGGTGGCTATCGTGACCAACGTTTTCAGCGTGATCGTCCTGTATTCGCTGCTGGCGCGCCTGTTCTTCCGCCCGCGCCTGGAATTCGACCGCGCCCTGGGGCGTCAGATGTTCGCTGTCTCCTTCCCACTGATGATCAACCACCTGTTGCAGACCATCTTCTTCCGCATAGATGTGTGGATTTTGCAGCCAATGCACGGCGCGACGGTAGTGGGCTACTACGGCGCAGCCTACAAATATATAGACGGCCTGAACGTGGTCCCGTCTCTGTTCACCATGGCAATCTTCCCGTTGATGTCGCGCTTCGCCAGCGAATCACGGGCTTCGCTGTTGCGTGCCTATGTGCTCGCTCTGCGCCTGCTGTTCATGATCAGCATACCGGTTGCGGTGGTTACGCCGTTCATCGCCCGCGAGCTTATCCTTATCTTAGGCGGCGGCGAGTATCTGCCCGATTCGATGATCGCGCTGCAACTGCTCATCTTCTTCTTCCCGTTCAGTTGCATCAACCAGGTAACGCAATACGTGCTCATTGCCATTGATCAGCAGCGTTACCTGACCAGGGCGTTCCTGATCGGCGTGACGTTCAACGTGGTGATGAACCTCATCTTCATCCCGGCGTATAGCTACAAGGCGGCGGCGGTCATCACCATCTTCTCGGAGGTCGCGCTGATGATTCCCTTCTATTACTGCGTCAGGAAGAACCTGGGGGCGGTGCCGTGGTTCAGCCTGGTCTGGCGGCCGGCCCTGGCGTCGGGGGCAGCCGGGGCGATGCTGTGGCTGCTGCGCGACGTCACACCGCTGTTGACTGTGCCGCTGGCCGCCGCAATCTATCTGGCGGGCATGGCGTTGCTGGGCGCCTTCCGTGAGCAGGACATGAACATCATCCTCGCGCAGTTACCGCTCGGACGGGTGAAGGCGAAGATTGCCGGACTGCGGTAGGGTGCGCCTTGCGCCCAATCCTCGCCGGTTCTCCCGCACACGGGCCGGGCCGGTTGTTGGTAATAAGGCCGCAAGACTGAGACGTTGAAGCGCATTTAGTCATTGTGCCCTCAATTTGCCTCTTCGCCGTTTATCATGTATGATAGCTTCTTGCGCGCAGTGCTTCCCCGAGCTCTGTGACGAATAAGGAGGTTTTGGCATGAAACGAACAGTCTATTTGGCCCTGCTGGCGGTTCTTCTGCTGCCGCTGCTGCCCGGCGCGACGCAGGCCGCCGGTGGCGACACTCCTGCCGCGGCCGGTCTGCTGATTCCCAGCGGCGAGCAGGGCCTCATACCACCCCAGGCCGGGAAGTGGTATCGCTACGACGTGGCCGACGATGTAGAGCAGGTTGAGTTCTCCCTGCACTTTTGGCCCAGCGACGAAGTGAGATTCCAGCAAGTCAGGCTGGAGCTTTTCACCGCGCAACAGATCAATGGCGACATGTTGCCCATGGGGGAGGGATTCGCCCTCAACCGTCGCGAGCAGGGTCTCTCAGTAGGCCGCCGGGTTTGGATGGGCTGGCTCATCC
Organism: Anaerolineae bacterium; assembly: GCA_034435095.1. Lineage (GTDB taxonomy): Bacteria > Chloroflexota > Anaerolineae > DAOTYC01 > DAOTYC01 > DAOTYC01. The sequence continues at coordinate 22,096 of DAOTYC010000060.1, forward strand.
GGGGGACGTACTATCTCCACGTAGTGAATGAGTCGCTGGCAGAAACCTTCAATTACATGGTCACTTCGGGAGGAGGCAGCGCGGCGACGCTTTCTCCGTCGCCAACCACCCCCTCTGCCTCGCTGCCGAACGGCGCCGCTACCGACTCGGCTGGCCCGTCGCCGTCCCCTTCGCTCTTCAAGACAGGTGTCTTGGGCCTCAAGGGACTTCGTCCGCCAGCCATGACCGACAGCCCGCCCGACAGCGTGGATGCACTCCTGGAAAATGCGAACAACCTGTACCCCGCTGATGCCGCCTGGATGTATGAGACGCAGCACGGCCGGGTCAAATATGGGCAGGTGCGGTGGTACAAACTGGAAATCGGCGACAAACAGGAGCGCGTAGACATCACCATGCATTTCTGGCCGTCCAACGGTAACATCTATCACCATGTCTTCTTCGGCGTATTCACCGATTATCGGTTGCGCGTCTGGCAGGACGGCGGCGCGTTTCAGGCCATTGGTCTGGGCGGCGATACCGGCTTCGAAGAGGACCGCGCGTTGGTGATGAACAAAAAGGTCTGGCGTGGCGACCTGCCACACGGCGTCCATTATGTCGGGGTGTGGGTGGATGCGGACCTGAAGAACAAGGAATTGGGCCTGCCCAATGTTGACTTCATTGACTTTCTTCTTGTCCCGACCTACTACAACCAGCCCAACTTGCCTTTGCCCGTGACCAATATTCCCGAATGGCTGGCCCAGCCGCTGACCACGCGCATCAAGCGCAGCGGCGTGTTGGCCGGTCCGCGACTGACCAGGCCCGCGCCGGCCGCTTCGACCGCAGCCGCGCCGGCGGCGATTGTTCAGCCGCCTGCCCCCCAGCCCGGTGAGACCGAACTGCGGAACAAGGCAAACGGGTCATTGCCGCCCAACACCAACCAGTGGTATCGGTATGATGTGCTAGACCCCGACGGAGAACGTCTGACGGTGACGATTGAGTGGAGCCACGGCGATGGCAACCTGTTTCATAAGGTAGGCTTTGGTGTATACGACCGCTTCCAATTTGACACGTATCTGCGAGACAACGCCGGCTTGGGCTTCGGATTAGCTGGCTCGACTGGACTGGACACGGACTATGGCCCGCCTATCAGCCGCAAGGTCTGGAAGGGGGTGCTGCCCAAAGGCACGTACTTTATCCGCGTCTACAACGAGGCCAACAAACAGATGGACTATACCATCCGGGTTGCCCGTGAGTAATGCCCTGCGCCCGACTTTTCAGTTCAGGAGCCGCCGATGAACCACCCAATCGTGTCCGATCAGCGTCGCTATCTGCCCACCTACGAGAACTGCTTCGTCTGCGGCAGCCGACACCCGCGCGGTCTGCGCTTGCGTTTTTTCACCTACGGGGATGGCATCGCGTGGGTGGAATTCAAGCCCGAAAACAGCCTGACCGGCTACGAGGAAATCGTTCACGGCGGCGTTGTAGCGACGATGTTCGATGAGTTGCTGGGTTGGTCGGTGGGTCTCAAGACGAACCAATTGTTCCTGACCGGCGAACTAACCGTGCGCTACCTGAGGCCCGTTCTCTCCAATCGCATCTATTTGGGCAGCGCGCAGCCCATCGAAGACAAAAAGCGGTACTGGGTTGCCGAAGGCGAACTGAAGGATGAGGACGACATCGTGTATGCCCGCGCCTCCGGCAAATACTTTCCAGTTGGCGAGGAAAAAACCCGCGAGTTCGCGACTAAACTGACTTACCAGCCGGATGACCTGCCCATTTTCTTGGATTCGCGCGATTGACAGGGAACTCCCAGCCGAGTACAATAGCTGACAAACGGAGCCCGCTCGCCGGATTTGCCGCTTAAGGGCGCGCAGCGGGTGGAATCGTCACGAAATGGGATGGTGATACACAAGGTAATGAGAACAGCAGCAAAGACCTGGATTGTCTTAGCCATAGCCTTTTTCCTGTTAAGCTCTTCCCTCGGATGCGCCATCGTGAAGGTTGTGCGCAAGGGGACAAGCGAGCCAGCGCAGGTGCAACAGCCAAAGATGGCCGAGGTTCAACCGACGTTCACGCCCGTCCCGACGCATACGCCGGTGCCTACCTTCACGCCGACGCCGACGCTTACGGCGACACAGACGCCAACGAATACGCCGTCCCCGACAGCCACACCGCTGCCTCCAACCGATACGCCTGTACCGACCAACACACCAGTCCCGCCCACCAAGCCTCCGCCGCCGACCGATACGCCTGTGCCGCCAACGGATACGCCCGTCCCATTTATCACTGCGCACGGGGTCGTCGGTACCTTAACTTTGATTGACCCACAGCCAAGTTATCGCAACCGAAGCGCGGTGAAGCTCCGCTGGTCGGCAAAGAACGAGACCGGTGCGCCAATCGAGTTCGGCATTCTCGGCATCACCATGAACACGGGTACGGGACCCAACCAGTTCCAGAGTACCCGTTCGGGGCCAAACAACAAACTGGAGCCTGGTGAGGAGATTGGCGCGGAAGAAATCGTCAGGCCGCTCCGCTTTGGAGAGCAGGTTGAGGGCGACGTCCTCATCGTCTTGTCAATGTGTTTTAACAAATATGACGAATGTGAAAAACCAGGCGCGGATTGGGAGAATATCTCTCCACCTGTTGTGATTCATATTGTGCCGTAAGGTCCTCGGCTGTCGCCGAGCCGATGGCTTAGTTTGTCGGGAAATATAGAAACACACATCGGTGTGTTCGACAGGGTCGATCTCATGTTGTGTCGTTTCATCAGCCCAACGAGGTCGCCCTTTTTTGTTTTCTGAAGGACAAGAAAGAAAGGATGGGCAAAAGTCAATGCACATTACATTGTACGACACTACCCTGAGAGATGGAGCACAGCGAGAAGGAATCTCGTTTTCGGCCCGCGACAAAATCATGATTGCCCAGCGACTGGACCGCTTTGGAATCAGGTATATCGAAGGGGGTTGGCCTGGTTCCAACCCAAAGGACATCGAGTTCTTTCGCCAGGCTCGTCACTGTACCTTTGAACAGGCAATTATCACCGCTTTCGGCAGCACCCGCCGCGCCAATGTAGATGTCGCGAAAGATGCCAACATTCGCGCACTGCTCGAGGCCGAAACCAGCGCTGTGGCAATCTTTGGCAAGAGTTCGCCGTTACAGGTGGAACACGTTTTGCGCACCACGCGCGATGAAAACTTGCGGATGATCGCCGAAAGCTGCGCCTACATCAAAGCGCACGGGCGCGAGGTCATCTACGATGCGGAACATTTTTACGATGGCTACAAAGCGGACCCCGACTATGCGTTGGCGACCCTGCGGGCCGCCGTCGAGGGTGGCGCCGATGTGTTGGTGCTGTGCGAGACCAACGGCGGCTGTTTGCCCAGCGAAGTTAAGGCCATAACCGAGGCAGTAGCCAGGGTATTTGACCTGCCTCTGGGGATTCACGCGCACAACGACTCAGGATTGGCCGTCGCCAATACACTAATGGCTGTGGAAGCCGGCGCACGGCACGTGCAGGGGACCATTAACGGGTACGGAGAACGCTGCGGAAACGCAGACCTCTGTTCCATTATCCCTAACCTGCAACTGAAAATGGGTTATTCATGCGTCACACCGGAACAACTGGCCAGCCTGACCGAAGTGTCACGCTATGTCAGTGAAATTGCCAACCTGAACCCCGACACTCACGCTCCCTTCGTGGGCCACAGCGCGTTCGCCCACAAAGGCGGCACACATGTCAACGCTCTCATGAAGTGGGCCGACAGCTATCAGCACATTGACCCGGCACTGGTGGGCAATTCAAGGCGCATTCTGGTCTCCGAGTTGGCGGGCAAGAGCAACCTCCTGTCCAAGATTCAAGAATTTGGCCTGGAAAGGAAACTGAGCACAGAACAGATTAACACGGTCATCCAGCATATCAAGCGGTTGGAGAGCCAGGGTTTCCAGTTTGAGGGCGCGGAGGCCTCGGTCGAATTGATGCTCAGGCGCGCTGAAGCCGATTATGTGCCTCCCTTTGAACTCATAGATTTTTACACGCTGGTCGAAAACCGTGACGGAGTCCATAACGCCGGTATCTCGGAAGCGACTGTCAAGATTCGCGTGAAAGGCCAGGTCATGCACACGGCGTCAGAAGGCAATGGGCCGGTCAACGCGCTGGACGGCGCGCTGCGCAAGGCGTTGCTGCCGTTCTTCCCTCAAATCGCACGTATCCAACTGATTGACTATAAAGTGCGCATCCTCGACCCAGATTCGGCCACCGCCGCTCAGACTCGAGTCTTGCTGACTTCGCAGTGTGGCGACCGGACCTGGAGCACAGTGGGCAGTTCGACCAACATCATCGAAGCCAGTTGGATTGCACTCACAGACAGTTTGGAATATGGCCTCTTAACCTGTGCCCAGGAAGAGACAGGGACCGACGCCGGCGCGTCAACCGAACTGTCACATTGTGCGATTTCGTTCTAAACGTGAGTGTGTAACGACGATGGCGTGCGTCAAGGAGGAGCATGATGAAAACCTACCGTATCCCGATGGTGCCGGGGCCGACCTCAGCGCCTGAGCCAGTTCTGGCTGCATACACCGTCAACTACGGTTCCGGTGACCTGGAGCCGGAGTACTACGAACTGTACGAAGAGACCCAAAGCCGCCTGCAAAGGATCATGGGAACCTCCAACTCGATAGTCATCATGAGCGGAGAGGCCATGGTCACATTATGGGGAGCGTTGAAAAGCTGCCTCAAGCCCGGCGACCGGGTTCTTTGTATCGGAACGGGCGTGTTCGGCTACGGCATCGGCCAGATGGCACGGTCGGTGACCAGCGATGTCCACTTCGTGGACTTCAGTTACGACGAAATCTGTCGCCCGGAACGGGCCGAAGACGCCATCATGAGCTTACGCCCCAAGATGGTCACGATGGTGCATTGCGAGACGCCATCGGGCACGCTGAACCCGGTCGCTGAAATCGGCCAGCTCATTCGGTTGCACGGCGTGCCCCTGTTCTACGTGGATGCCGTCTCCAGCGCGGGCGGGGTACCTCTGCTCACGAATGAATGGGCCATTGACTTGTGTCTGGTGGGCACGCAGAAGTGTCTGTCCGCCCTGCCCGACCTGGGCATATTGTCCGTTAGCGAAAGGGCCTGGCAAGTAATCAAAGAAGTGCGCTATGAAGGTTATGACGCGCTGGGGCCATGGCGGACTGCTTTGAGCGACCGCTGGCTTCCTTACACCCCTTCCTGGCAGGCTATGGCAGCCCTGCACACCGCTTGCGGTCTCTTGCTCGATGAAGGCCTCGACCGGGTATTCCAACGGCACGCGGACGCGGCTCAATTGTGCCGTCGGCGGGCGAAAGAAATGGGGCTGGAACTCTTCCCACGTCGAGAGGAGTATTGCTCTCCCACCGTGACCGCGCTTAAAGTTCCGGAACGGATCGGCTGGGCCGAACTGGACCGACGCCTGCGTAGCGCCGGCATGGTGGTAGGCGGCTCTCTTGAAAAACTGGCTGGGAAGGTCTTTCGGATTGGGCACATGGGCACCCAGGCCAACCTGCAACTGGTCGAACAGGCGATGGATGTCTTGGAGCAAATGCTCAGACTTTGAGGAATGAGGCAGTCTGTGTTATAATTTGTCCGCCTGACAAAATTGTTCAGTAAATTGATACAGGGAGGTTTTACAACATGGATAAGTGGCAATGTACGGCGTGTGGTTACATCTATGACCCGGCAGTCGGCGACCCTGACGGGGGCATCCCGGCCGGAACAGCTTTCGAGGACCTGCCGGACGATTGGGTGTGCCCAGAATGTGGAGTGGGCAAGGACATGTTTGAGAAGCTGTAGGAGCTTAATATTGGGAATAAGTTAATCGAAATCATCGTTTAACTTGGGATAGGGGCCAGGAGTAGTTCTTCCAGTCTCTATCCCCTCCTCCAAGTGAAGGGGTCAAAGATGCGCCTGGTCATTGTCGGCAATGGCGTGGCGGCCGTTAATGCGGCGTTAACAGCCTTGAAGGTTCGGCCCAATGCCGAGATTACAGTCTTCTCCGAAGAGCCGTATTACTATTACCCCCGCCCGCGTCTATGGGAGTTTCTGCCGGGCAAGCTGTCGCTAGAGCAGCTTTACTTCTATCCGCCAAGCTGGTACGAAGAACGTGGCATCATGGTGCAATTGGGAACGCCCGTAGCGCAAATAAAGCCGACTGACAGAGCGGTGATCCTTAAGAATGGGCAGGGAGCCTCTTATGACCGTCTATTGCTCGCCAATGGGGGGCTTTCCTTTATCCCGCCCATAGAAAACGTACGGCAACGAGGCGTTTTCGCGCTTCGCAATGTGGAAGATGCCCTGGCCATCCGCGCTTACGCAGAGCGAGCACGTTCGGCAGTGGTCATTGGTGGGGGCTTGCTGGGACTTGAATCGGCCCGTGGTCTGAAGGACCTGGGGCTTCAGGTGACCGTTGTCGAAATGGCGCCGTGGCTGCTGCCGCGTCAACTCGACGAACCAGGCGCCGCCATCCTGCGAGAAATCTTCGAGGGTATTGGCATTAAGACGATTACCGGCGCGATCACCCAGGCGATTGAGGGAGAAACCCAGGCGACCGGCATTCTTCTGAAGGATGGCCGTCGCATCCCCGGCGAGCTTGTTTTGATTTCGGCCGGAGTCCGCAGCAACACCGCGCTGGCCGCGGCGGCGGGATTGCAGGTAAATCGTGGCGTCGTCGTAGATGAACACATGCAAACCAGCGCGCCGGACATCTACGCCGCTGGGGATGTAATCGAATTTCAGCAACGCAGCTACGGCATCATTCCGGCGGCCATCGAGCAGGCGCGTGTCGCTGGCGCCAGTTTGTGCGGCGAGTCTGAGCCCACTTATCAGGGCACCGTCCCTTCCAACACCCTGAAAGTGGTGGGGATCAGCCTGACCACGGTGGGTACGACGGACGCCCCCAATGGCAACTATCGCGAATATCGTATTTCTGACTCATCTCGCGGCCTGTATAAGAAACTGGTGGTGAACAACAATAAGCTGGTCGGCGCGATTCTATTGGGTTTTCCCAAAGAGACAGCCCAAATCACCAGAATGGTGCGCGAGCAAGAGCCGCTGGACCGGCCGGTGGAAGAGTTGCTGCAATTGAATTAGGCATCTACGAAGCATTCAAGAATGGGAGAGTGAAGAAGATGAGTTTGCAAGGCAAGAGAATTGCCATTCTGGCAGAGGAAATTTATGAAGATATGGAGCTGTGGTACCCCTATTACCGTCTGAAGGAAGCCGGCGCAGAGGTGGTAATCGTGGGCACCGGTTCAGCGAACCAATATCCCAGCAAGCACGGCATACCGGTCAAAGTTGATGTCGAAGCCGGCAAGATTTCAGCCGATGAGATAGACGGGGTCATCGTGCCCGGCGGGTTCGCGCCTGATAGAATGCGCCGCTACCCCGCCGTGTTGGAGTTGGTCAAGACCGCTTTCGACCGCGGCAAACTGGTTGCAGCCATCTGTCACGCCGGCTGGGTGTTGGTGTCTGCGAAGGTGTTGAATGGCCGTAGAGCTACTTGTGTGTCGGCCATCAAAGACGACGTGATCAACGCTGGGGCAACTTATGTAGATGAGCCGGTCGTGGTGGACGGCAATTTGATTACTTCACGGACGCCGGCAGATTTGCCGGTGTGGTTGCCCGCGATCATTTCATTCCTGGAGGGCAAATAGGCAATGGCAAGCCTGGATTTGCCCCATAGTTTGTGCTCGAAAGGAGGCAGATATGGCCGAACTGACCAAACAGCAAATTATCGCCATGCTTAACGAAGACTTGAAAGGCGAACACATGGCCATCATTCAGTATCTTCGCCATGCTTACGCGATAGGCGAAGGAGAGGTGGCCTGTGAGATCGAAGCCATTTCGCGGGAAGAAATGTACCACTTTCACTGGCTGTCCGAACTGATTGTAGAATTGGGGGGCAAGCCGACCCTCGAACGCGCCAAACTGGACCTTGGCGGGAACGAACCGGCCGACTGGTTGTTTAGAGACATCCGCGCTGAGCAAGAAGCCATCGCTCTGTACAAGAAACACATCAGCCTGATTGATGACCCTAAGGTCGTGCGCGTCCTGAAACGGATCCTGTCTGATGAACAGGCACACGAACAAGACTTTACCAAGCTGATGGAAGAGGTCAAAGCAGAGATGCCGTCGCCCGATGTGCCGGCGACAGAACCTGCGCCAGCTCCAGATGCGCGATTGGTGGAGATACTGAATCAGGGTGTGCGACACGAGTACACGGTTATCCTCCAGTACCTCTATCATTCACATACGACCCCCCATCGTGGCATCGGCGAAGAGCTGCACTGGCAAGCCGTCAATGAGATGCAGCACATGGGCTGGCTCTCTGAGGCTGTCATAGAGCTGGGTGCAGAGGCTGACATGGAGCACACCGAAGTCGACCTCTCGGCAGATACAGCCGCGATGTTGAAAGCTGACATTGCTGCCGAACGAGCAGTGACCATGGACTATGACGCCCAGATCAAAGAGGTGCAGGATGAGGAGATCAGAGAACTGCTGAGCCGCATCCGTGACCATGAAATCTATCACGATGAGTTGTTCACAGAAATGCTGGAAGAATTGCAGAAAGAAAACCCGCCCTCTGAACAAGACAAACCGGAGTCGGCGACAGGAGATGCTGAAATTCCGACAGTTGGCAGCCTGATCGGCAGGTAACACGAACTTTTAGCCTGGAAGCGCAGAGAGGCTTTGATTAGATTAAGGAGGAAACCATGAACGAATATCTTTTGCGAGAAGATGCCCCTCTTTCTAAGGAAGATTGGGAACGGATTGACAACACGGTAGTCGAAGTAGCCAAAAGGTTGTTGGTTGGGCGGCGATTCATTCATCTGTTTGGCCCACTGGGGCATGGCGTCCAGTTCGTCACCGTAGACCGACTGGATGGCGCAGCAGGTGATGTCGTCGCTGTGGACTTGAGCCAACGACAGGTCGTCCAGTTGGTCACCATTCAAAAGGATTTCAAACTGCTGTGGCAAGATCTCGCCAACGGTGAACAGACCGGCTTGAAGTTCGATGTGGGGCCGGTGGCTGTCGCGGCTGTCGCGGCCGCCCAGGCCGAAGACGAACTGATCTTCAAAGGTGGGAGTGGCATGGAGGGATTGCTGAGCGTCAAGGGCCACACCACTTCCCCATTGGGCAATTGGGACGAGGTCAATGCAGGTATCATGGCGGTAGCCGGCGCGGTTGGGAAGCTCATGGGCCGCGGCTTTTTGGGGCCATTTGCACTGGTCACCAACCCCGTGACCTACGCCAAGTTGTTGCGTCCCGTGCATGGTCAGGGCGCTCAGCTCGAAATCAAACTGGTGGAACAAATCGCGACGGCTGGCATTTTCCAGACACCAGCGTTGAAAGAAAATGAAGCGGTTGTGGTCTCCACCGGGCCGGAAAACCTCGACCTGGCGGTGGGACAGGACCTGGTCACAGCCTATCTGGGGCCGGACGGCCTGGACCACATCTTCCGCCTGGTAGAGACGGTCGCCCTGCGCATCAAGCGACCAGGGGCAATTTGCGTCCTGAAATAGAGACCAGTCCGTCTGGAATGAACGAGTGAAGGAGAGCGAAGATGACCATAATTCATCTTCGCTCCTTTTGTTTTTGATAGGCCGGTCAAATTCTAACAAATCTCTAGTGGAATTATCCCTCGATATGGTGTATAATAGAGTTGAACAAAGGGGAGCCGTTGGGTGGCCCTTACGGTCATGAATCGTGAATGAACTTGAAAGGCTGAAGCAAGATGTCGCACGGGATGTGGGAACTGCCCGACCTTTCGGAGAACTTATCTCGGCAGAGTGAATCGTTTGGAGAGGACCTCCGTCAGGTCTCCTACGCTGCGGGCGAGACAATCTACACGCCAAAGGCTGGCAGTGAAGCCGTGTATTTGTTGATCGAAGGCGAAGTACAGCTCTATCGGCTGGGCTCAGACGGCCGACGGTTCACGGTGGCGGTCCTGAAACCGGGTGCAGTATTCGGTCAGGCCAGCTTGTTGGGCAGCCTGGAGTCGGAAACGTATGCTGAAGCGACCGCGCCGTCCGCTGTGTGGTGTATTGCCGGACGCAGTGCTCAGGAGGTGTTTTCGCGCAGTCCCAGCCTCAGATTTGGCCTGCTCACCGGGCTGAGCCGACGCCTGGCCGATGCTGAGGAGCGTCTGGAGTGGATGGCCTACAAAAAGGTCTCGGCCCGGCTGGCCGGGCTGCTGCTGCAAATGATGGATGCAGAACGAAAAACGGTCACAGGCATCACCCATCAGAAGATGGCAGATATGCTGGGCGCGTACCGTGAGACTGTCAGCCAGGCGTTCAGAGAGCTTCGCGTTAAAGGCCTGGTCAGCCCTGGTCGCAAGAACATCAAGATACTGAACCCGGAGGGGCTCAGAAAAATGGCTGAGAATATGAATTAGGAGGTAACTTGTAATGTACAGCAAAATCGTCGTGACTCTCGACGGGTCTGCTCATGCCGAATGTGCACTCTCACATGCCGAAGCATTGGCCAAGAGCCTGGGCGTCGAGCTGGTGCTGCTGCAAGTAGTCCCTTACCCCGAGGTGAGGGATGAAGCTGTTGAGCTCGAATGGCAGGAAGCCGCCCGCAAGTATATGGACGACATTGCGGCGGGCCTCAAGAGCCTGGGAGTCGAATCCCGTGTCGAAGTCTTATGGGGAGATGTGGCTGAGAAGATCGTTGAATATGTGGAAGAAGACAAGAATGCTCTGTTGGTGATGTCCACGCATGGCCGGACAGGATTAGCTAAATTGGCATTTGGCAGCGTCACCGAAAGAGTGTTAAGAGAGGCAAAGACCACTCCAGTGCTTGTGTGTCGTTGCATGGACAGCGGCGCTGCATAGGTCGCTTTTCCCGACTTCATGGGCCACCGGGCAGGCTCTTCATCAGGCGGCACGCGCTGCTTGATGGAGAGCCTGTCTTATTTCACGGACTATGCAGCTTATGTTGCCAGTAATCCAAAGTGGTGTATAATCATTGTCGGGCGCACCTGCTGATATTCCCACCTTCACCGCGCTGGACATACAAGGAGGTCACGCAAATGAACGTACTGAACCGCATTATTGTGGTGATTCTGTTGTTGATTTTGGTGGTCCTTATGCCTGTGCTGATATTCTTTATCATGGCGATGCCAGAAACTTCCATCGCCGCAGTCGAACAGGCTGTTTCATTCATCAAGTCGCAAATGTCTTTCTTCAATCGTTTGATTTTCTCTATACTCGCGGCCGTGGTGTTCGTGGTATCTCTGTTCCTGCTCTGGGTGGAAGTCCGCCGGCCTAAGGCGCGAGTCGTCGCCGTCCAGGAAGTGAAAGTGGGAGAAGCGCGAGTCAACATTGACTCCATCGTTCAGCGACTGGAATACAATATTGACCGCCTGCAGGATGTCGTGAGCGCCCGACCGGTGGTGAAACCAAAGGGCAACGGCGTGGATGTGCTGGTTCACCTGGAAACCGCACCAGAAATTGACATTCCGATGAAGACCGAGGAGGTCGTCCAGCTCACCCGTGAAGTGATTGAATCGCAAATGGGTCTGAAGCTGCACAATGTCAGCGTCGAGATCAAACACGCGCCGTACCCTGAAGACACGGTTTTATAGACTGAGTCGCCTGATAATGCCGGGAACGCAGGCATCTGGCCCCAAATCAGCCCGAGACAGTGTGCGTGTGGGGAATAGAAGCTCGCACGCTTTACAGACAGCGAATTAGCCGGTACGGATGCGCCCGGTTAGAAGTATTTCAGACTCCAATATTTCGATGTTCATCACCTGAACATCCAACTGAGCTTCCAGGAGAGTCTCATTGATGGTTTGAGACAGGGCGTCCAAGACAAAACCAGGTACTGGAAAGGGGCCCGCAGAACTTTTCTGGATTTCGAATTGGACTCGGTCGTTGACAACCTGCGCCGAAGAGACCAACGTCACCCTGATTCTAAACGGCAGCACGCCTACCACGGTGACGGCTGCGAAAATTTTGCCTTTGGTGAAGCGGACCCGCGGGTCCGCTATCATCGCTTGTGGCTCTTTCGCCGCGCGAAGGGCCAACCAGGAGCTCATCTCTTCGTCGCTAATCTTTAGATTGAACTGGCTGCTCGGCCCTTGCTGCAACGCCTCAGCGACTTTCTTTTCCAGGCGGAGGGCCGCTTCTTCGGAGACAGATATAGGGCCGCCAGGGAGTTCTGAGTTCGGGTCGGTTTGTCCTGGCACACAGGCCAGGGTCATGACCACAACGAACAACAGGCATCCCAGCAGCAATACGGAACGACCTCCATTCATCGCGCCGCGTCCTCCTTTTGACGTTCGGTCAGAGTCTATATTGATAACAGGGACAAATCGGCGACAGTGATTATACCAAATACCCGACCGTCAGACAAAAACCGGGCGGGCGGGTTTCATCGGCAAGGTGCTGAAATCAGTGAGAAGTGAGACAGAATCCAAAGACATCAGCGAGATTAAGCTCATCTTGGAAAGCCTGCTGTTCGTTGCGACAGAGGCAATCGCTGTGTCTCGTTTGGCAGATGTGGCGGGCGTTTCTCCGGCGGAAGTAGAAAGTGCCCTGCGAGAATTGGAAGCGGACTATCAACAGCGTGGCTTTCGCTTGCAGCGGCACAGGGACATGGTACAACTGGTCAGCGCGCCCGAAATGGCCTCCTATGTGGAGAAATTTCTAGGTTTAGATTTGACGACTAAGCTGTCAGCGGCAGCTCTCGAGACCCTGGGGATCATTGCCTATCGCCAACCGGTGACCCGCGCCCAAATTGAGGCCATTCGCGGTGTGAACTGCGATGGTGTTTTGCGCACGCTGTTGAACTTCGGCTTGATAGAGGAATGTGGGCGCCTCGAACAGGCGGGCCGGCCGATCCTGTACGGCACCACTTTTCAGTTTCTACAGTACTTCGGCTTATCCAGGCATGATGAATTGCCACCGCTGGAGGAAATTGCCGGGCAAGACCCGCCGGACTCGTCGGCTGATGCGGAACGCGATGAGTCAGTCAAGTACCTTAAATCATGAGTCGAATGGAGACCCGACCTTGACTGCTAAAGAACGATTACAAAAAGTATTGGCATCGTATGGAATCGCCTCGCGCCGGGCGTGTGAGGAGATGATCCGCGCCAGGCGCGTGCAAGTGAACGGCCACATCATCACCGAACAAGGCGTCAAGGTTGACCCGGCTGTGGATGACATCCGCGTCGACGATGTTCCCCTGCCCAAGAAGATGCCGTTGACCTATATCCTGCTCAACAAACCGGTGGGGGTGGTTTCGACCGCAAGCGATGAGAAGGGACGCAAAACAGTTGTGGATTTGGTCCCCTCTACAGTGAGGGTCTACCCGGTGGGCAGATTAGACGCCGACAGCGAGGGCCTGATCCTGCTGACCAATGATGGCGAGCTGACCCATTATCTGACCCACCCCCGCTACGGGCATAAGCGCGAGTACCGCGTGTTGGTCATCGGCAGGCCAGAGGAGGAATCGCTCCAGAGAATACGACGCGGCATGATCCTCGAAGAAGGACCCACCGGCCCCGCCGTTGCCGAGATTGTTGGCCCAAAAGGCTGCGAACGGGACCACCTCCCCGCGCCCGAACGCGGCACAACCTGGCTGAAAATTGTCATCGGCGAGGGCCGCAAACATCAAGTACGGCGCATGTGCGAGATCATCGGCCACCCGGTGCTGCGACTTATCCGGGTCGGCATGGGGCCGCTTCGCCTGGGCAATTTGCCCATCGGCCAATACAGGTACTTGACTCCAGAGGAGGCCGCCGCCCTGCGCTCGGCGGTCAGCGGCAGTGAAAAGCGATCAGGGGGCGGACGAACCCGAATTGCACACCAGCCTGCTCTTCCAGCAGGCCGGCATCCTCAGACCGGTCGCAGCAATGCCGTTCCACGCTCTGTCGGACGAAACAGACCTGGCACACGGAGAGAAGAATAGCGCTATGAAGAAAATCTCTACTATCGCCATTGATGGGCCTGTGGCCTCTGGGAAAAGCACCGTCGGTCAGCGGTTGGCCCGCAAGCTGAACTATCTGTACTTCGATACCGGGGTCATGTACCGCGCTATCACCTGGGCTGCCCTCAAGCGGGGCATCCCCATCGAAGACGAGGCCGCGCTCAGCGCATTGGCCGAGGAAGTTGCCATCACGGTTACTCAACCAACTGTAGACGATGGGCGGCAATACGATGTATACGCCGATGATGAAGACATCACCTGGGCCATTCGCTCGCCGGAGGTCGAACGGTATGTCTCACCCGTCTCGGCTTATCCCGGCGTCCGCCGTGCCCTGACCCGCCAACAGAGGGCAATTGGTCTGCGCGGCCATGTGGTGATGGTGGGCCGGGATATTGGCACGGTGGTGCTGCCAGATGCCGACCTGAAAATCTATTTGGATGCCTCGGTCAATGAGCGCGCCCGACGCCGTTACCAGGAAAAGCTGGCCCGCGGCGAACAGGCCGACCTGGAAGAAGTGCTGGTCTCCACCCGCCGACGCGATGAGATTGATTCGACTCGAGCCGCTGCGCCGCTACGCGCCGCAGACGACGCGGTGATCGTGCCGACGGACGACCTCGATGTGGATGGCGTGGTGGAGGTCATCCTGCGGATTCTGGCCGCACGCGAGCGAGAGGACCCGTGAAGCCAATCGGCGGGATGGTAGCGCGCGTCTTGCCCGGCAGTATCGCCGACGAGCTCGACCTGAAACCCGGCGACCAGATCATCTCGATCAACGGGCATGTCCTGCACGATGTCATTGATTACCGCTTCTACGGCGCGGAAGAACACATCGAACTGTTGGTGCGTCGAGGAGATGAAGAGCTGCTGTTCGAGGTCGAGCGCGACTACGGCGAGGAACTGGGACTGGAATTTGCAGAACCAACGTTCGATGGCGTGCGCCATTGCGTTAACCACTGCTCATTCTGCTTCATCAAGGGGATGCCACCGGGTCTGCGGCCCTCTCTTTATGTCAAAGACGACGATTACCGCTATTCATTTCTGTTCGGCAACTTCATTACGTTGACCAACCTCTCCGAGGCGGACTGGACGAGAATTGCCGAACAGCACCTCAGCCCCTTGTACATCTCAGTCCATGCGACCGACGATGCCCTGCGCCGCCGTTTGTTGAGTAACCCAAGGGCGCCCGAAATCCTGCCTCAGTTGTGCCGCCTGCGAGACCTCGGCATTGAAATGCACACCCAGATTGTGCTGACGCCCGGGCAAAACGACGGCGACTGCCTGCACCGAACGGTTTCAGACCTGGCAGGCCTGTGGCCCGCCGTGCGCAGCGTGGGCATCGTGCCGGTCGGCCTGACGCGCTTCCAGCGTGGCTGTGGCCGCGTTTACCGCGCCGATGAAGCAGAGCCGCTGCTGGACACAGTGGCTGCATGGCAAAAGCACTATCGTCGGCAGTTTGGCCTGAATTGGGTCTACGCCGCCGATGAATGGTACCTGCTGGCCGGGCGGCCTGTGCCCTCGGCCAGAGCATACGACGGATTCCCGCAGGTGGAGAACGGCATTGGCCTGGTCCGTATCCTGTTGGACGATTGGGTCAAGGCGCGTCGCAAGAAGCCGCCCACGGCCCAATCACCCATTACCCTGGTTTGCGGGATACTGATCGCTCCGCTTTTGAGCCAATTAGCCGATGAGTTGGCCGCATTCGTGGGAGTGTCGGCAGACGTCCTGCCCGTAGCGAACCGCTTCTTCGGCGAGCAGGTCACTGTCTCCGGTCTGCTGACCGGTCAGGATGTACGCACCGCTCTGCAACGCGCCCGCCCGACGGGCTGGGTTTTCCTGCCTCGCGCCATGTTCGATGACGCGGGCCGCGCCACCCTGGACGACCTCACAATTCCCGAAATCGCCCAGGGACTCGACGCGCGAATCGAGATAGCAGCGACGCTGAGTCAGGTTGTCCGAGCGATGAGCTAACGGTTTATCCACGGATCCCGGCCTTGCCCGCCAATTCGGCGGCGAACTTGCCAGAGCGAATAACCAACGGTACGCCACCGCCGGGCTGCACGGTCGCCCCGGCGTAGAAGAGATTAGGGAAATATGGTCATCGCTTCAAAATTGGCTGGCGCGACGAATCTTGACAAAGCACCCAGTATATTGTATAATTTGGCTAAATTATACAATATACGAAGTTGGAGCAGACGGAATGGTTACCAAGACTATCTCTTCCACTACTGCACAGAATAACTTTGGCCGCGTTCTTGATGACGTGATTCAAAATGATTCTCGCTATGTCATCAAGCGTCGAGGCTTGCCGCAAGCCATACTGTTGAGTTTGCCGGATTTTGAAAGATTGTTGGTAGCCAATGCTCACGAACGGTTGGCGGTGGGGCAGCTACTGCGCGAAATCGGGCCAGTGTACCAACTTGGAGAGACTATTAAGCAGTAAGTGACAACATGACAATTGAGCAACTTGAGCGCATTTATACACTTCACTATGAATTTCATCGTTTCACAAATTCGATTGTGATACATGCGGATTGTTTTGCGTGGATGAGCGAAATTCCCCCTGACAGCATTCATGCTATCGTCACAGATCCTCCCTACGGAGTGAAAGAATACGATCCAGAACAATTAGAAAAGCGAGCAAATGGAAATGGGGGAGTTTGGCGCATCCCACCATCCTTTGATGGCCATGTCAGGTCGCCTTTACCACGCTTTACCGCGCTGAATCAAAAGGAAAGAGAGCGAATTCGAGAGTACTTTTGTGAGTGGGCTCAACTGGCTTTACGAATCTTACGCCCTGGCGCCCATGTTTTCCTGGCATCAAACGTTTTCCTCTCACAAATAGTCTTTGCCGCGATTGCTGATGCTGGCTTAGAGTTCCGTGGGCAGGTGGTCAGATTGGTCAGAACATTCCGAGGTGGCGATAGGCCAAAGAACGCGGAGGATGAATTTCGAGACGTTTGCTCAATGCCACGCGGTTGTTATGAACCATGGGGCATCTTTCGAAAACCTATCCCCAAAGAAATGACTCTGAGCGAATGCCTACGAATCTTCCAAACCGGCGGCTTGCGTCGAAAACCAGATGGCAACCCCTTTGAGGATGTCATCGAAAGTGAACGCACACCACAAAAGGAGCGAATGATAGCTGACCACCCAAGCCTGAAGCCGCAATCTTTTCTTCGCCAAATCGTGCACGCTTCTTTGCCGTTGGGTGAAGGGATAGTACTTGACCCTTTTATGGGCTCTGGTTCTACCATTGCGGCGGCTGAAGCGACAGGATATTCTGCTCTTGGTGTTGAGAAGTGCAGAGAATACTACTCGATGAGCTTACAGGCCATTCCTTCTTTGTCTTCGCTTTATGTCAAAGAGACACAAATGTCTTTTCAGTTAATCTAAGTCCTCATACACCCAGTTGGCTTTCATTTTTCTCACGCCGCTTTGCGTAACACTGGCAGTAATCGTTCGACGACTGGTTTCCGAACGCCCGGAAAAGGCCCAATCACCTTTATCAAGCCTAGCAGCGTAAACGCCCTTGAAGCGAAACGGCTTAGATTCTACACCTCTTATCTTATCCCGCGATGTATTGCTGTCAAAATAGAATACCATAAGCCAAACAGGTTCTGGGTTATGTCCTTGCCAGCCACTTGCATGCCTTGAGGCTTTTATCTCGATCCCATCTTGCGCATATTGTACTGTATCATTGGGAAACTTCCCTCTGGGTATCAGGTCAGGATGCCCATTGTGATATCGGTTTTTTACCAGGTAGGTGCAATGCTCGGGAATTCTGAGGCCCATAAACTCTCCCACAATGCTGCTAAAATTAGCTGGCATCAGAAAACTCTCAAGCCTGGGGAATCCTTTTGTGTGGAGTTGCTGGTTTATGAAGCCTAGAAAACTTGTGAGGTCTTCCATGGCTCGACGCACATGTTCGGTTGTCAAGCCATAAGGAAGACTGACTTCAGGATTAAAGCGGTTCGGGTTCACAGGTACAGGTGTACAAGCCGCGAATTCATCGAGCATTGTAGTTATCTCACAGTCTTCTAAAATGTTTAACCATTGTCGAAACTCGGCCTGGCGCACCGCACATCATGCCCTCGATGGCTCGAATAGGCGAACGCACAGAGCAGGCCCAGTACAGGGGCGACTGTCAGCCATTGCAGACCGATGGTCAAAGAGGATTGGTCGGCAATGAAGCCCGTCAAAGACGCACCGACGCCGCCGGGCAACCAGCCGATGCCAGTCGCCAGGGCGGAAGCGAGACCCACTCCACGCGGCCATGCCTCTTGCGCTGCGGCGATGGTCACCGGAAAACTGAACCCGATCAGAAAACCGATGCAGCCGGTCAGCAGAGCCAGCCAATCTCCCGATGTGTGGATGAACAACCAGTGAGTCGGGGCGAGCAGGCCCAAGCCCAACGCCAACACTCGCCAGCGTCCAATCCGGTCGGACAGCGCGCCCCCGGCCAGGCAGCCGACGCCGACGGCTATAGACAGGATGGTCAGCGTCTGCCCACTTCTCACCAGCGACCAGCCCTGAGATTGCAGCCACTCCGCCAGGTAGGTGGAGAAGCTGAAATGATACCACGACCGGCACATGACGATCAGCGTGACAAGCGCCAACGCCAACAAGGACCCGGGGGGCGCGTCGGTCGGCCTTGCGTCGGCCAGTCGCCTGTCAAATGAGGCGTGGGCTGCCGCACGACGTCCCAGGTTCCATTCCCAGTATAAGAGCACGGCTGTGCCCACGGCGATGGGCGCCAAAACCAGTGTGCCGGACAGGCCAAGCAGGCCGATAATGACCGTAATCAGGAGCGGGCTCAGGGCCGAACCGAGCGTGCCGCCCACGGAGAAGACCGCCAGCGCGCCACCCCGTTTGTCAGCATCCACCGATCCGGTGGAACTCGCGCCGGCTGGATGGAAAGCCGCCGAACCCAACGCGCCAAATCCCACGACCAGAAGCAGCAGCCAATAGTTGCCCACCAGGCCAACCAGCCCCATGACGAGACCGATCCAGGCAACGCTGGCGACGACAATGGCCCGCGGGCCCCATCTGTCGCTGAGATAGCCGAACAGCGGTTGAGCCAATGTATCGCCAATAATGGAGACAAAGGCCACGAACCCAACCTGGGTATAGGACAAACCCATAGTTGTGATCAGGATGGGATAGAGTACCGGCATGAAATTGTTGCACAGCTCAATGCTGAAATGAGCTAAAGCGATGGGGAAAATATGACGGACTGTATCTCGACCCATGGACGCTTACTCTCGGCCTTCCAGGCCATGTG
This sequence comes from Anaerolineae bacterium, assembly GCA_034435095.1. GTDB lineage: Bacteria > Chloroflexota > Anaerolineae > DAOTYC01 > DAOTYC01 > DAOTYC01. The sequence goes on from DAOTYC010000060.1 coordinate 41,328, forward strand.
CCTCCAGGAGGGAGACATCGCTGAGTAAGTCAGCGGTAGGCCCATCGGCGACAATCACTCCCTCATCGAGAATGACCGTCCGCGAACACAGTTTGCGCGCCAGTCGCTCGTCATGGGTGGCAATTAACATTGTCTGAGGCAAAGTACGCAGAAGCTCAATCAACTTGCAGCGGCCGCGCGGGTCCAGGCCGGCCGATGGTTCGTCCAGCACCAGGACCTCCGGCGACATGGAAAGGACAGAGGCCAGGGCAGCACGTTTCCGCTCGCCAAGGCTGAGGTGATGCGGCATGCGCTGCTCGAACCCCTGCAGATTGACCTGCTGCAAAGCCCAATCCACCCGTTCACGCACCTCGACTGGCGACAGTCCCATGTAGATGGGCCCGTACGCCACGTCATCCATCACCGTTGGCGAGAAGAGTTGGTCATCCGGGTTATCGAAGATGACTCCCACCTTTGACCGGATCAGACCGAGGTTGCGTTCGTTCAGTTCGATGCCCATGATCCAGATAACCCCGTGGCTGGGCAGCGTACCGTTGAGGTGCAGCAAGAGGGTAGATTTACCGGCCCCGTTCGGCCCCATCAGCGCGACTTTCTCACCAACGGCGACGTTCAGGTAGACGTCGCGCAAAGCCACCCGACCATCCTGATAGCTGTAAGACAGACCCCGCACCTCGATGGCCAGGCGCGGGGAAGCGACATGTTCCAAAGCGGCATTCCTCCTGATAGGCTATGCCAAAAGGATTTTGTGGGAATCAAGAATCAGAAGACACCCGGCGACAACACTGAATAGGATAATACCACAACTGCGAGGATTAGCAAAGAGGTGCCGGCGACCAGGGCATCTTGCCCTTGCAGCCGCAACTGTTGAGCAGAACGTATCTCACCATCGAAGCCTCGCGCGCGCATCGCCAGGTAGATGCGCTCGCTTCGTTCGTAGCTGCGGAGGAACAGCGTCCCGGCCATCTGGCCCGTCACTTTGGCGCGCCAGGCCAGCGTGCCGCCTGCCTGCCTGTCGGGGCGCGCGCTGCGCGCGTCGCGGGCGGCCATCATCCGCCTCACTTCGTCTACCAGCACAAACAGGTAACGGTACATAAAGCCCAACATTGACACCAGCAGAGGGGGCAGTCCCAAACTGCGCAGGCCACACAACAGTTGAGTGAACGGCGTGGTAGCTGACAGGATGAGCGCGGCCTGGAGACCAAGCCAGGATTTCAGGAGGATAGACAGGAAGCGGACAAGGCCCTCGGCCGTGGCCGTCAGGTGCAACGACCCCCAGGCCACGCTGAACAGCGGCTGCCCGGGCGTGGTAAACACCAGGGCCAGGGCAGCGAGCGCGAACGGCAAAGCTACGGTGGAGCGACTGAGCATGGCGCCGAGAGGCAGGCGAGCAGCCCAGATTGCAAGCAGGATCAAGCCCCAAAAAGCCAGCGGCCAACTGAAGTGGACATCGAGCGGCAGGCTGGTCAGCACGACGATGTACAGCACAACTACTGCCAGCTTGACGCGGGCATCCAGACGATGCACCGGACTGGAGCGCGATATATACGGCTCAAGCTCGAACATGTTGATTGTCACTGTCAAATTCCGGCGGACTTGTTCTGTGTCTTAAGCCAGCTTGCCAACCCATATCCCAGCGCAAACAGGAGAAGCGTGCCCACCACTCCGGCCACAATGGTCGCCAGGGCTTCATCAGGAATGCCGGGAAACACATAATCGGGAATGATGTGATAAAACGGCTCGGTGGCACGGTCAATGAAGCCATGATCTTCGGCCACGCGCTCCAGCCCATCAGGGTATGAAGACGCCAAAGGAGATGCCACAGCCAATAGCAACGCGACGAACAAGGCGATAAGCCACCAACCCCTTTTCATTGTTCCTTACCCCCTCTCACCAATAGTTGACAAGGTCGGTCCATAGCTCAACAGGTCGCGCCGTGTGGCGTAAATCAACGCCATCGCCGCAGTGGTGATCAGGCCCTCGCCAATACCAATCAGGGCATGAACGCTGCCCATAGCCGGGATGGCCAGGCCAAACGGCGAAGTCCCCGACAATCCCAGCTCAACAGCGCAAGCCAGTGAGGCAATCACGATAGACAACCATGCCGCACCAAACCGACTGATCCATAACCCCACCGAATTTTTGCCAACAATTTGGGTCAATACCAGGTAAGTAAGATAGGCGGAGAATGTGCCGACGACGGCCATATTGGTAATGTTGGCGCCCAGCACGATCAGGCCGCCGTCCTGGAACAGCAGGGCCTGGACAGCGACGACGCAGGTCATGATCAGCACACTCACCCACGGCCCGACCAGCAGTGTAGCCAACGCTGCACCGAGGAAATGTCCTGATGTGCCGCCAGCGACGGTGAAATTGAGCATCTGGGCGGCGAAGATGAAAGCTGCCAAGACGCCGGTGAGCGGGACCTGCCGCTCACCCAGGGCATGTCGGCTGCGGGTCAGGGCAAGCCAGATGAAAAAGACGGCAACAATCCACAACACAGCCGAAACCGCCGTGCTCAGGAAACCGTCTGGAATGTGCATCGGTTGTTCCGTCACGCGTTCGGTAACCAATGGAGCAATCGTAAACAACATCTTAACCTCCTTTGTGTCATTTTGCCTTCCGAGCTCCCCCACGGCGCGTGGGCGCGCCGCTCATTGGGGAAGAAACACCGCCCTATCCCGTCATTCTGAGCGAAGCGAAGAATCTCGCGCTGGCAGGCGTTGAGATTCTTCGGCGCTACCGCGCCTCAGAATGACGGAACAGGGTAGTTTCCTAGTAGAGCGACAGGGTGTCGCCCGGCAGGCTCACAAAACAAAAGACCACCTTCGCCTGGTCTTCAGACCGGCTCAAGGTGATCTTCAGATCTACCCTAACGGCTATTACAAGACTGGGGTCAAGATCCCCGTCCGTCAGACTTCATGCCTGACAGAAGCAAGAGTCTTTATAACACGGAAACACAGCGCTGTCAAATGCGACCAGTTCCGCCAATGATTCGGACGTAACCTTGCGGTCTATTTCAGCGCAGAACGCAGGGCCTTCAGAGCGTTTTGAGAAGCGTTCATGATCATGGGAATATCGCCCGACCACGTGATGACGCGCATACCTTTGGCCATCCACTCCTTCAAGTGATCGACGTTCCCGGTGTGAATGCCGGCCGCCACGCCATGTTTCTGGCAGGCAGCAATCACTTTTTCTATGCTCGCCACCTCAAGCGGATGGGTCAGCTCCCCCGGGATGCCCAGCGACACCGATAGGTCATTCGGGCCAATCAGAGCAACGTCCACGCCCGGAACGGACACCATCTCGTCAATGTTCTCGATAGCCTCGCGGCTCTCAATCTGAATGATAACCAGTGTGTGTTCATTGGCCCATTCCATGAATTCCTTGGTGGGAATACTGAGGTAGTCCGAATGGGCGCGCTGCACTGCGCAGCCTCGCTCGCCCAGTGGCGGGTACTTCATGTAACTCACCACCCGGCGCACCTGGTCTGGCGTGTCCACTCTGGGGACCATCAGGCCTTGCGCGCCGGCGTCGAGTGGGCGCGACATGAGGAAATACACCAGGTCGGGCACGCGGATGAACGGCGCGATGCCGGCCAGCCGCGCCACCCTGACCATGTCGGCGACGGTTTGCAAGTCGTAAGGGCCGTGCTCCATGTCAATGAAGAAGAAATCGAAGCCCGCCGCAGCGAGGATCTGGGCGATGCCAGGCGAACGCACCTCCTGAACCATCGTGCCGAAAACGGTCTCGCCGCGTTTGAGGGCGAGCTTGACCCTGTTCTCCCTCATGGCTTTTGCTCTTTCTCTTGTGCCTGTGGTTCATCGTAGACGCCGGACGACGCTTTCCTGAACTCGCGGATGGCTTTGCCCAAAGCACCTCCGACATCGCCCAGCTTGCCAACCCCAAACACCAGGACAACGATCACCAGGATAATGATGAGCTCCGGAACTCCAAGGTGAGGCATATTGCTTCCCTCCTGACAAGGTAAAGAAATTCAGGGCATAAATGGCCCTTGCCAAAAAGGCCGAAAAACTTCACACGATAGGGTAATTTCTAAACCCTACCCCTTTGTCTCTTCTTCTGATTTCCTGGCTTCGGCGAGCTCTTTCTTCGGTTGATCATCCTCGCCAGAGGACGCCTTCTTGAACTCGCGGATGCCTCTGCCAAGCGCACCTCCCAGATCGCCCAGTTTCCCCACACCGAACACGATTACGATAATTACCAGAATAATCAGCAGCTCTGTAACACCAAGATGAGGCATGACCCGACCCTCCTTATGCCAATAATCCGTGGCGCGTACCTGACGCGCACTGCGACGCCGACTTGCCCTCCGCCGGCACACCACGTGAAACACAACGCAGCATGGCCGTATGTCGAAGCAGTTCTTTACCCATTATAACACAGAAACGACCAGCCGACAAGTTCGGGCAACCTGGGGGTGCATCCAGAATTTTAGGCGAGTCAGCAGAAGCCTCAACTGCGTCATGCTGAGCCGAAGCCCTGAGCGCAGCGAAGGGGCAGCGAAGAATCTCAAACCACGAAGCACACGAAGCACACGAAGAGAATCAATGTTTGCTCAGCTATGTCTTTTTTGCAACCTAACGGGCTCTATGGTAAAATTAGAGTAAGCAAAACGCATCTTGTCACAAGGGGGGAGGGAACAGCAGGTTTTATGCAGGCGTTGAAGGAGAGAATCTTGCGGGAGGGCCGCAATCTGGGCCGGGGCATTCTAAAGGTAGACAGTTTCATCAACCACCAGGTTGACCCTATCCTGACAATGGAAATGGGCCAGGAACTGGGGCGACGGTTCGCCGATGTCGGGGCCACCAAGGTCTTGACCGCTGAGATTTCAGGCATCGCCCCGGCGTTGATGACCGCCTTCGCGCTGGGAATTCCGGTGGTCTATGCGCGCAAACACAAGCCGATTACCATGCCCGAACAGGCCTATATTCAGAGTGCGCCATCGCACACCAAAGGGCGGCAGGTTGAGCTGATCGTTTCGCCGGAGTTCCTGTCTGCCCAGGATCGGGTGTTGATCATTGATGATTTCCTGGCGACCGGCAATACCATTGCCGCATTGATCCGCATCGTGGAAGAGAGCGGGGCGACGCTGGTCGGCATCGGCGCGGTGATTGAGAAGACCTTCGAGGGGGGACGGGCCGCCCTGGCCGGTCTGAACGTGCCAATCGAGAGCCTGGCCATCATCACCGACATGAGCGACGGTAAGATCGTCATCGCCTGACCTGCATGGGGGACCGCATCCATGAACGCAGTTGGGAAAAATAACGCCTTTCGGCCCGATGTCCGGGAAAGCGTCGTCGTCATTGATTTCGGCTCGCAGTACAGCCAACTCATTGCGCGCCGGGTGCGCGAGTGCAACGTCTACTCCGAACTCATCCCCTACTACGCTGACCGCGCCGAGTTTGAACGCCTTTCGCCTAAGGGCTACATCTTGTCCGGCGGGCCAATGAGCGTGAATGACGAGAGCGCGCCGCATCTGCCCGATTTCGTTCTGGCGAGCGGCCTGCCGGTGCTGGGCATCTGCTATGGCCTGCAATTGTTGGCCTACCATCTGGGCGGCCGGGTGACCGGCGCAGACCGGGCCGAGTATGGCCTGGCGCAGTTGAAGGTTCTTGCGCCGGAGGCCAAAATCTGGAAGGGTATTCCCTTGGATGGACAGCGAGACGCCCCGCCAACGCTGCCGGTCTGGATGAGCCACTGGGACCAGGTGACTGCTTTGCCGCCTGGTTTCAAGGTGCTGGCGGCGACCGAGAACGCGCCCATCGCAGCTATGGCCGACGAGTCGCGCGCCCTCTACGGAGTGCAATTCCACCCTGAAGTGGCGCACACAGCTTACGGCCTGCAGATGCTGCGCAATTTCGTTTTCGAGGTCTGCGGCTGCCGCGGCGATTGGACGCCCCAGCAGTTCATTGACCAGAGCATTACGGCCATCCGCGAACGCGTGGGAGATGGGCAGGTGGTGTGCGGTCTCAGCGGCGGCGTGGACTCGGCGGTGGTCGCCACGCTGTTGCATCGGGCCCTCGGCGACCAGTTGACCTGTATCTTTGTTGACACCGGCCTGCTCCGCCTGGACGAGCCGCAACAGGTCGTGCATACCTTTCGGGACAGATTGGGGATGCGCCTGATCGCAGTTGACGCATCGAGCGACTTCCTGGCTGCGTTGGCGGGCGTCACAGATCCGGAAGAAAAGCGGAAACGTATAGGCGAGAAATTCATCCGCGTTTTCGAGCGGGAGGCGCGCAAGCTGGGACGGGTGGATTTCCTGGCGCAGGGTACGCTCTACCCCGACGTCATCGAGAGCACCGCGCCCGACCGGAATGTCGCCGCGCGCATCAAGACTCATCACAACGTGGGCGGCCTGCCGCCTGATATGCAGTTCCAGTTGGTCGAGCCGCTGCGCTACCTGTTCAAGGATGAAGTCCGGCGCGTGGGCGAGGAGTTGGGCCTGCCAGACGAAATCGTGTGGCGGCACCCCTTCCCAGGCCCGGGTCTGGCCGTGAGGATTCTGGGGGAGGTGACGCCTGAGCGATTGCAGACGTTGCGCCAGGCTGACGCCATAGTCCTGGCCGAACTGCGCAAGGCGGGCCTCTACCGGCGGACGGCGCAGGCCTTTGCAGTGCTGTTGCCGGTGCGCAGCGTAGGCGTGATGGGTGACGAACGGACTTACGCCCATGTGGTCGCCGTGCGGGCGGTGACGACCGAAGATTTCATGACGTCTGACTGGGCGCGGCTGCCGTATGAGGTATTGGCAACCATATCAAACCGAATCGTCAACGAGGTGCGCGGCGTGAACCGTGTGGTATACGACATCTCCAGCAAGCCGCCAGCGACGATCGAGTGGGAGTGACGCATGGTCCGAATCCTACATTTTTCCGATTTGCACTTAGGCGCGGAGAGCTACGGGCGATTTGACCCGGAGACCGGCCTGTCCAGTCGCATGGGCGATTTCACAGCCGCGTTCGACCACGTTGTGGCCTATGCCCTGCAAAATGACATCCACCTGGTTCTCTTTGCCGGCGACGCCTATAAGACCTGCGACCCTTCGCCCACACTGCAACGCGAGTTCGCCCACCGCATCGCTCAGATGGCACGGGCAGGCATTCCGGTTGTGTTGCTGGTGGGCAATCACGATGTGCCCAATGCGCGCGGGCGGGCCAATGCTGTCACCATCTTCGAGACCCTCGGTGTTGAGAACGTGTACGTCGCCAGCCGACCTCAGACGTGGCATATCGAGACACGCGGCGGCCCCATTCAGGTGCTGACTCTCCCCTGGCTGGGCCGCAGCATCCTGACCTCTTTGGATGAACACAAGAACAAGTCCATCGAAGAAATACAACAGACTCTGCTTGAAAAAGTGGAAAACGTTCTGCTGGGCGAGATTGCCGCGCTTGACCCGACGCAGCCAGCCGTATTGTTGGCGCACGCCTCCGTCTTCGGCGCCACGTTCGGTTCAGAGCGCAGGACCATCCTGGGGCGGGACCTGCTGCTGCCGGCCAGTCTATATGCCAACCCGGCCTTCGATTACGTGGCTTTGGGGCACATTCACAAACACCAGGTGTTGAACGATGCCCCGCTCGTGGTATATTCCGGCAGCCTGGAGCGGATTGATTTCGGCGAAGAAAATGAGGATAAAGGATTTGTAGTCGCCGAAGTGACCAAAGGCCGGGCCAGGTACACGTTCGTCCAGACGCCCGCTCGAAAATTCATAACCATCAGGGTGCAGGTGACAGGTCAAGACCCCATGTCGGATATCGCAAAGGCCATAGAACAGGTTGATGTCCGAGACGCTGTCGTCCGCTTAATCGTTCGCGCCTGTGCTGAACACGAGCCGCTGATTGACGATAGAGCGTGTCGGCAATTGCTTCGCGATGCGTTCTATATTGCAGCCATTGTGCGGGATATCGAGCGTTTCAATCGGATAAAGTTAGGGGGGGCTGATTCTGTTGAATCGCTCACACCGCGCCAGTTGTTGGAGCAGTATCTGCGGTCGAAGAACACCTCTCAGGAGCGCATTCATATATTGCTGGAGTATGCCGATAGACTGATGATCTCTGGTGAGTGATTTCGATAGCGGGCCAGGCGCGTCCCGTCAATCGCGCCGGTGAGGAGGTCCCATGTGTTCGTTGAGATGTGTGGTCGGTCAACTGAGTGTAGTGGGAGGTGTCCGATATACGCAGGCTGAGAATGTCTTGGCCGTAGAGCCTGGGAGTTTTCCCCACTCAACACGCAACGACTACGGGCTTTATGCCGTACTGGAGCTATCGGGCCTGGTTCCGCCTCCACCAGAGCTTATGGAGCAGTTGCTCAACGTGCTGCAGAACGAATTCTATGGTTCCTCGGGCAGCGTCGCGCTGAGCCTGCAAAACGCTATCGCGCAGGTCAATCAAGCTCTATATGACTTCAATCTGGAGCAGGAACGGAACGAACGACAAGGCGGCGGATTGACCTGCATTGTCCTACGCGGGGCGGATCTTTATCTGGCGCAAGGCGGGCCGACGGTCGCTTATCTCGTCGCTCAAGGCCGCACTCATCGGTTCCCTGATCGTTCGCCGTGGCTCGATGAGGATTTTGACGATGAAGAAACCCCTGCACCGCGGCCTCTCGGCGCGACCCGGCAGTTCACGCCCGAGATCACCCATCGCCAGGTTTCAGCGGGAGATTTCGTCGTCCTGGCTGAAAGCCTCTTGGGTCAGACGGTTTCGCTGGAGCAAGTCGAGCAGGCCGTGTTTCCTGGCGACGTGCGGCTTACGGCTGAACGTCTTGCCGATTTGCTGGAAGGAGAAGACAATTTCTCTGTGGCCGTGGTTGAGATGCGTGGGGCAACAATACCTTCACGCATCGATCAGCTCCAAACCGGGCACGCTCAAACAGCCTCAGTAGTCAGTTCTACAATCGAAGCGCCAGTCGCGTCCCAGGTCCTTCGACGCACGGAGACAAGACGGAAGCGCACGGTCGGCCATCGCACGGCTGGCCTGCGTCGAGACGTAGGTCGGGCTGCGGAGCAAAGCGTCTGGTCGCGCATCGACTGGGCCGGAATACAGGCCGTGCTGAGCAAAGTCCTGTCGCGGGTTGGCGCCTGGATTGCGGCTGGACTGGGCCTGATATGGATGTTGCTTAAGACGCTGGTCATCCGCATCCTGCCCGGCAGTCACGACGCGGAGTCCATGCAGCCTGAAAGACGACGGAAACCGACCTCGTCTGCCAGGCCGCGCGCCTCACAACCAAGACGCCCGCGCGCCGACCAGAGCCGTTTGAAATCAGCTCTGGCCTCGATCGTTGCCTTCAATTTGTGGAAGTACATTGCGATTGCCATCCCGCTCCTCGTCCTGGTCATTGTGGGGCTGGTGTATGTGCAGCGTGAACGGGCCGTCTACCAGGCCCACGACCAGTTGATTCAAAGCGCCCGGGCCAAGTACGACCAGGCATTGGCGAAAATGGCCGATGCGGACCTGGCCCGCACTCTGTTGGCCGACGCCCTGCGAAAGTTGGATGAAGCGAACACCATCCTGCCGCTTGCTACAGAACCGCCCAACTTGCGCAAGGATATTCTAAAGAGTATTGACCAGCTCAGCCAGGTGAAGCGACTGTATTTCCTCCCACGACTCCATCAGTATACTGCCGCAGGAACAGACCTGGGCCGTATCGTGGTTGACGGCATCAATGTATATGTACTGGACCGGGGAACCAATCGAGTGTTCAAGCATGTGCTCAATGAGACCGAAGATGGCTTCGTCAATCCAGGTGAAGAACCGGTGTTGATTGAGAAAGGCAAGCAAGTAGATGATGTTGTGGTGGGTGAACTCCTGGATATGAACTGGGCGCCTGCTGGCGGAGGACGCCAGACCGGAAATCTGGTCATCCTGGACAAAATGGGCAATCTGTTCGATTATGGCCCCACTTACGACCTGAAGAACAGGCCCCTGGCGGCAACCGACCAATGGCAATACCCGCAGGTGGTCTGCGGCTTCTACGGCAATCTGTATATACTGGACTCTCAGCGTAATCAAATCCTGAAGTATCTGCCTACCCCGGCGGATGGAGGCTACAGCAATGCGCCCCTCGAATACATCATCGAGGGCGCCAATGTGGATTTGACCGGCGCGGTGGACATGGCCATAGACGGACACGTGTACGTTCTATATGCAAACGGCCGGCTCATTAAGCTGATGAATGGAGCGACGGTGCCCTTTGAAGTGATAGGGCTGGACACCCCTCTAAACAATCCCACGGCGGTTTTCACTAATGCTGACCAGGATACCCAGTATCTGTATGTCGCCGACCGAGGTAATAAGCGCATCGTGCAACTGACGAAGGATGGCCGGTTCCAAAAACAGTACAAGGTAGACACCGATGCCTTCAACGAGCTGCGAAGCCTGTGGGTTGACGAACTGGAACAAAAGATGTACATTGTCAGTGGCAATAGTGTTTTTATCACCAACCTGCTGTTAGAGTGATGCTTTTGAGACGTGCTGGATAGGCACTGCCTGCGTAGAGCGCAGCCGTGTTGGCCGCGTTCTACGCAGGCAGGTGGAGGGGCGCAGATCATGGGAAAAATCAAGGTGATTCTGGCCGAAGATCATGCGGTGGTGCGCCAGGGCACCAAGCAGCTCCTGGAACGTTACCCTGATATTGAAGTGGTCGGGGAGGCCCATGATGGCGAAGAGGCCATCGCGCTGGCAAAGGCCCTGCAACCAGATGTGGTCATCATGGACGTGCGGATGCCGCGCAAATCGGGGATCGAGGCAACCCGAGAAATTAAGAAAGAAAACCCAGGGTTAGCCGTCTTGGTGCTGACCGCCCACGATGACGACGAGTATATCTTCGCCTTGCTGGAAGCCGGGGCAAACGGTTATCTGCTTAAGACGGCGGAAGTCGAAGAGCTGGTTAAGGCAGTCCGAGCTGTCAATGCTGGGCAGACCGCCCTCGACCCGCTCGTCACCCAGAAAGTCGTCTCCCAGTTCAAAGGTGGAAAATCTTTGCCCGATGTGATCGCCGAGGTGGGCGACGAGATGGACGGGCTGACCGGACGCGAGCTGGAAGTACTGAGAATGGTTGGTCAGGGCATGACCAACAAGGAAGTGGCACAGAAACTTTACATCAGTGACCGAACTGTGCAGGCTCATTTGAGCAGCATCTTTTCCAAACTACAGGTTGCCTCCAGAACCGAAGCGGTGATGTACGCCGTCCGCAAGGGATGGATCACCGTAGACCACAAGCGTTAGCCCGGCCAGCATGACACAGATTGCTTCTTGGCTTGCGCAACTCAGCCGCAGACGGCGTGAACTACATACCCAGGCTTTCCTCTGGATTATCCTGCCCTTGATGATCATGCTGATCATCATCTTCTTGATCAACATGTTCTCCTACCAGCAAGTGATGGAATCTTTGGTGAAAGCTCGCAATCAGGAACTGGCCCGCATGGCCGCCGCCGGCCTTTCTCAGAACGTGCAGGCCTATTCCGATATTCTTGTCGCCCTGGCCAGCACGGATGAGATACGGAGCGACGACCCCCAGCGTCAACAACATGCGTTGTTCCTGGCCGATAAGGTGGTGGAACTGTTCGACGGGGGTGTCTTTGTGCTCAACAGCAAAGGGACGATTGCCGCCAGCGACCGCAAACACACGGACATGGTGGGCCAAAATCTGGCGATTGCCTCCTATTTCCAAAACACGCGCGCCTTGCGACAGCCGACTTTCTCCGATGTTGTCTTGGACCCGGCCAGCAACGCACAGGCCATCGTTCTGGCGGCTCCCATCCTGGGACGCGAGGGGGCATTTCAGGGCATCGTTATGGGCGTGTTTGGCTTGCTCTCACAGCGGCTGGGGCGGGAGCTGTACGACCTGCGGTTGGGAGAAAAAGGGCTGGCATACATTGTGGACCGCAACGGGCGCATCATCTTCCACACCACTGCTGCCTATATCGGCCAGAATTACAGCGATCAACTGGCCGTAGACCGCCTGCAACACGGCGAGGCGGGCGGCGCATTTCTACAGAACGATGACCGACAGTCTCTGCAGGTCATCGGCTTTGCGCGTGTACAGACGACCGGCTGGGGGATGGTCATCCACGAACCGTGGGCCGAAGTCATCGCGCCGACTGAGCCGTATCTGCGGTTCACCCTGATCGTGTTGTTTGGTGGCTTCTCGCTCACCACGGCGCTGATCATCCTGAACATCCGACGAATCACCACACCAATCGCCGCGTTGGTCAAATCAACCACCCGTGTCGCTCGCGGTGATTTCTCCAGCCGGGTACAGGAAGGCGGCATCAAAGAAATCGCAGAGTTGGGCCGGTCATTCAACATCATGATGGACCAGATCGCCCGCTATCGGGCCGGAATGCGCCGCTACATAGCCGCGGTGACCCACAGTCAAGAAGATGAACGCAAACGCATCTCCCGCGACCTGCACGATGACACCGTCCAGGCTTTGGTCGCCATCGGCCAACGGATTGACCTCTGCCGCGCCAAACTGACCGACGGCGAAGACATCACCGATGACCTCAAACAACTCCGCCAGATGGTCACTGAAACGGTCAAAGACGTGCGCCAGTTCAGCCGCGACCTGCGGCCGTTGGCGTTGGAGGACCTGGGCCTGACCGCCGCATTGCAGTATCTGGTCAACGAGCTGGGTGAGAATATGGAGGCGACGCTCGATGTCAGCGGCGAAAGCGGGAAGCTTGCCCCCGAGCTTGAGGTCGCCATCTATCGCATTGTCCAGGAGACGTTGCAGAACGTCCGCAAACATGCCGAAGCGTCTCGCCTCTCAGTTTCAGTCGTCTTCACAGCACACAATGTCGAAATTCAGGTTCAGGATAACGGACGGGGTTTTGAAGTTCCCGAAAACCTGTCTGAGTTTACCCGCAACGGCAGCTACGGGGTCATGGGCATCGCCGAGCGGGTCAAATTGCTCGATGGTGATTTCCACATTTTTTCCCAGCCCGGCCAGGGAACGCGCGTCTCAGTCATTCTCCCCAAAGAACTGGCAACCAACTGGGACTTTCCGGAAGAATAGCAGTTGCCTCTATCCAGCCCGCTTGTGTCCAGTTTTCGTCTAATGCTGTAATCAAGAATACTGACATTACTTGAACAAGTGAATTACAATTTAATTGACAAAACTTGAAAAGAAACGGGCAGGCGAAAGTGGCGTCGGAACATAGTAACCCGGTTTACAACTTGAGGGCTGTGGTCCTCGAAACAGGGCTTACGCCGGATACTCTGCGTGTCTGGGAGCGACGCTACGGCATCCCTCAGCCGAAGAGGAGTGCTGGAGGTCACCGCCTTTATTCTCAAAACGACATAGACACACTCAAATGGCTGATCGCAAAACGGGAGAGCGGGTTGAGCATCAGCCAGGCAGTCAGCTTATGGAAGCAGACAGTCGAGCATGGCTCAATCCCCAGTCGCCTTGACGTTTTCTCCGCAACCGACCTGCGTAGCGATTCAGATCTGAATGCGTTCCGTAGAGCCTGGGTGGGCCAATGCCTGGCCCTCGACGAGAAAATGGCCGAACAAGTCCTGACTTCAGCCGCGACGTTCTATCCCATGGCGCAGGTGTGCACAGAGGTAATTCAGCGTGGCCTGGTCGAGGCTGGCGACTTGTGGTACAAAGGAGAAATCTCTATCCAGCAGTTCTACCTGCTCACTGAACTGGCTGTCCGGCGGCTGGAAAGCCTGCTGGCGATGGCACCTGAGCCAACGCGCCCGGAGCGTGTGCTCTTGAGCAGCCCACCCCAAGAACAGCATACACTGGGCCTGCTGTTGTTGGCCCTTCTGTTGCGTTGGGGCAGATGGGATGTCGTCTATCTGGGGGGCAATTTGCCCTTGTCCAATCTGGCCGACACAGTGAAACAGATCAAACCGACTCTGGTGGTTTTGTCGGCCCAACAACTGCACACCGCAGCCAGTCTGGCCGAAGCCGCCAGGTCGCTGCAGGGCACTGGGGCAGTTGTCGCGTATGGGGGGCGGATATTTAATCTGCTGCCCTCTCTGCGCAAGCATGTGCGCGGCCATTTTCTGGGAGAAGAACTGACCACGGCGACTGAAGCGATAGACTGTCTGTTGCGCGAGGGGCCATCGCTTCCTCCGGTTCAGGCAGCGGCAAGGGAATTTGTCTTGGCGGCCGACTGCTATCGCGCCCAGCAGTACTTGTTCGAAGCCCATCTGCAGGAAAACTTGAAGGGCCTCAAAATGACCGCTGTCCAGGTGGCCGAAGCGAATGAGCATCTCAGGCGCAACATCCTGGCTGCCCTGTATTTTGGCGATATGGAGTTGCTGACCCAAGAGGTCTTTTGGATAGAGGGGCTGCTTGCCTATCACCGGATTCCGGTAAACCTGTTGTATCGTTATCTGAACGTGTATTATCGGACGGCAAAAACCCACCTGGGAGAGGAATGCCGTCCGCTCATTGACTGGTTGGCTCACATCACGGGAAACGAGCCTGGTTAGGCCAGCCAACGCGCTACGGCCTGACCGGCGTATTACTGAAGAAGCACAGGAGGAGAAGGTCATGCGTGTGATTATCACAGGCGGCACAGGTCTGATCGGCCGCCACTTGAGCGAGAGTTTGGTCCGCGACCAGCATGAAGTGATTGTCCTCAGCCGAAATCCGTCAAACGCCAGCAAGCTGCCAGCCGGCGTGCGGGTGGAACGCTGGGATGGACAGACCGCAGAAGGCTGGGGCAAGCTGGCCGACGGCGCAGATGCTATCGTGAATTTGGCCGGAGAGAACATCGGCGAGGGGCTGTGGACGACGGAGCGCAAACGGCGCATTGTGGAAAGCCGCTTGAACGCCGGGCGTGCCGTGGTTCAGGCGGTAGAGGCAGCCTCATCGAAACCCGAAGTGGTCGTCCAGGCCTCTGGGGTGGGCTACTACGGCAACCGCGGGGACGAGGAGCTGACCGAAGGTTCTGCCCCTGGAGAAGGTTTCCTCGCCCGCCTCGCCGTCGAGTGGGAAGCCAGCACGGCTGCGGTCGAGCCGCTCGGCGTCCGGCGGGCTATCATCCGCACCGGCGGCGTCCTGGCCCGCGAGGGTGGGGCGTTGCCCAAGATGATCCTCCCTTTCAGGCTGTTTATCGGTGGCCCTCTGGGAAGTGGCAAACAATGGTTGCCGTGGATTCACATCGCCGACGAAGTGGGGGCAATCCGCTTTCTGTTGGAAAACGCATCGGCCACGGGCCCATTCAACCTGGTCGCCCCACAACCGCTCACCAACGCCAATTTTGGACGCGAGCTGGCGCGGGTCATCCGCAGGCCATACTACATGCCGGCGCCCGCCTTCGCCATTCGTCTGTTACTGGGCGAGATGGCTTCTGTCGTCCTGGAAGGGCAACGGGCTTTGCCAGCAAAGCTGCTTCAGGCGGGCTACAGGTTCCATTTCTCCGACGCCGCCAGCGCTCTTCGTGACTTGTTGTCGCCCGGAGGGGCCAGGTGAGCTACTTTGGCTTTTTGCTGCGCTTTCTCCTACCTCCGCTGTGCCTGCTGGCGATGCTGAACCTGTGGGACGGTTGGCGAGGGCGCAAGTTGCCGTCTGAGATGCGTGGGCAGCCCGCTTGGGTGGTGGTGTTGGCCCACGTTGTAGTGGCCGTCGTCTACACGACGCCCTGGGACAATTATCTGGTCGCCACGCGGGTCTGGTGGTACGATCCGGCGCGGGTCATCGGGCTGACCTTTGGCTGGGTCCCTGTAGAAGAGTACATGTTTTTCATCCTACAGACCATCATGACCGGCCTGTGGTTTATCTGGCTGGCCCGCCGATTGACGCCGCGTGGGCCAGTCCCATCCCGGCCGATGGTGCGACGGTACGCCGTGGCGTCGGCAGTCATATTGTGGCTTGGCTTCGCGTCAATATTTGTCGTGAATTGGGCGCCGGGCACTTACCTCGCTCTGGAGTTTACGTGGGCGCTGCTGCCCATCATGCTGCAACTGGGCTTTGGTGCGGACATCCTGTGGCGCTATCGTCGCTTGATCGCTCCCGCCATCCTTGTCCCCACCCTGTATCTTTCCGTGGCAGACTCAACCGCTATTGGCTTCGGAACCTGGACGTTCAGTCCAGTGAAATCCACCGGATGGACCGTCGCCGGCATCTTGCCAGTGGAAGAGCTGCTGTTCTTTTTGTTAACCAATACATTGATCTGTTTCGGCATGGCTCTGGTGATGTCTTCGGAAAGCCAGCCTCGTTTTTGGGGCATGGTCAGAACCGTGAGAAGGTTTTTGATAAAAGCAAATCACCCTGGGCCTCGCAGCCAACAAAGACAACAACTGGGAGGTTAAACGATGTCAAGAAAAGGGCACATCATCGTCATCGGAGCCGGCCTGGGGGGGCTGGCGGTAGCTGCCCGTCTGGCACGAGCAGGCTATCGGGTCACCGTCTTCGAAAAGCAAGACCGACCGGGTGGCCGGTCTGGAGTCATACGTCATAATGGCTTTCACTTCGACACGGGGCCGACCCTGTATCTGATGCCAGAAGTGTTCGAGCAGACGTTTGCCGAGCTGGGGCGACGTCGTGAAGATTACTACCCCCTGTTCAAAGTCAACCCGAACTACCGCATTCATTTCCACGACGGCGATTCCATTCTCCTGCAGACCGACATGACGGCCCTTCAGAACGAGATGGAGCGCTTCGAGCCGGGCGTCTTTCCCCGCTGTTTGAAGTTCCTGGCCGAGGGCAACATGGCTTACAATGTGTCTCTGCAGAAATTCCTGGGACGCAACTTTCACAGCCTGTTTGAATTCTTCGCCCCTGCCCACCTGCCGCTCATGTTCCAGTTGCGTGTCCTGAAAAAACACTACGCTGAGACTTCGAAATACTTTGAGTCCGATAAGTTGCGGCGAGCCATGACCTTTCAGACGATGTATCTGGGTTCGTCGCCTTTCGATTCCCTGGCGACTTACACGCTCCTCCAGTATACAGAAATGGTTCGCGGCATCTACTTTCCGCAGGGCGGGATATACGCTGTCATCGAGGCTTTTGAGCGGATTCTGGCAGAGGAGGGGGCGGAGTTGGTCTGCAACTCGCCAGTGCGGGAGATCGTCCTGGACGGGATGACTGCCAAAGGCGTGATTCTGGAGGATGGCACCCGTGTAGACGGAGATGCCGTCGTGGCGAACGCTGACCTGCCGTATGTCTATGACCGGCTGCTGCCTCATCCTGAGGCCAGGAAATACGCCGAGGTACTGAAACGGAAGAAATACACTTCTTCTGCGGTCATGTTCTATTGGGGGATCGACCGACGTCTGGAAAAAGAGCTGCCCGTGCATCACAATATCTTTCTGGCTGAAGACTACCAGGGTTCCTTCGAGCAGATATTTCGCGAATACCGGGCGCCGGTGGACCCATCGTTCTATGTCAGCGCACCAACGCGGACCGACCCCTCCTACGCGCCTGAGGGCAAGGAATCTCTGGTCGTACTGGTCCCCGTGGGCCATCTGGAGGAGGGTGTTGAGACCGACTGGCAACAGCAAACCGCCCAGATCAAAGCGCATGTGTTGCGTCGCCTGGCACAACTGGCAGGTGTGCGAGACCTGGAGAAGCATATTGAATACGAGGCGGTCTATACTCCTCGATACTACCGCGACGCCCTCAACCTGATGAAAGGTTCGGCCTTTAGCCTGGCGCACAATTTTCTTCAGGTTGGTTACTTCCGTCCCCACAATAAGGCGGACAAGTTCGCCAATTTATACTTCACGGGTGGGGCCACCCATCCTGGCACGGGATTGCCGATCGTCTTGATTTCGGCCAAACTGACGGCCGAGAGAGTTGTCACAGGGAGATAAAGGAAGTGCTATGGAGCTGAGCTGGGCAAGAGCTTTGGTCAAGCCGGAAGGGGGCTGCGGGGCCATGGAAAGACGATTGAGGGAGGCATTCGAGTATTGTCGGCAAGTGACCAGGCGCTATTCGAAATCTTTCTATTTCAGCAGCGGGCTTCTGCCGCCGGAAAAGCGTGAGGCGGTGCGCGTCTTATATGCCTTCGCCCGTCTGAGCGACAACCTGGTTGACGAGGATGGGGGTTTGACCCACCAGGATAGGGCAGCTCGACTGGAAGCATGGCAAGAGGCAATGTATCTTCCCGTCGAAAAGCAAAGCCACCCGGTACTGATGGCCTGGGCCGAAGTGCGCCAGCGTTACCAGATACCCGTTCGCTACAGCGAGGAGCTGCTGGAAGGCATGAAGATGGACTTGCGATTGACCCGTTATCAGACCTTCGACGACTTGACGCGATATTGCTATTGCGCCGCAGCCACGGTGGGTTTGTGTAGCATGTACATCATCGGCTTTACCGACAGGCCGGAGACTTTTCAACGGGCCGAGGATCTGGGAGTTGCGCTACAACTGACGAACATCTTGCGAGACGTGGGCGAGGACTGGCAGAGGGGCCGAATTTACCTGCCGCAAGAAGACATGGCGCGTTTCGGCTACACAGAAGACGACCTGAGCCGGTCAGTGATCGATGAGCGATATCGCGCACTGCTCGACTTGCTGATCAAGCGGGCAAACACATTGTACGAGCGGGGTTGGGAAGGCATTGCCTGGCTCGACAAAGACGGACGGCTCGCCGTGGCCGCCGCCACCGAAGTCTATCGGGCGATCCTGCGCAAAATTGTCGCCTGGGGCTACGACAATTTTCATCGGCGCGCCTATCTGAACGCCTGGGAAAAAGCGCGCCTTCTGCCATCTGTGTGGTGGCGGGTGCGTTCGCTCGACAGACGTGGTGCGGCCACGCCGTTTTAGGCCTGCGAGATTACAATGTTATAATAAGCCTCCGGACTTAACTCAGGTGGATGATGTGCCATGGGAGGGAGAATATGACGGAGCTTGTTCCCGGTCTGATCGGGGAAAAAAGAATTGTCGTGACTGAGGAATACACAGCCAAACATCTGGGCAGCGGCAGCGTATTGGTGTTTGCTACACCATCCATGATTATGCTGATGGAGCAAACCGCAGTCAGTTCGGTTGATCCATTGTTGCCAGTCGGCCAGCGGACCGTGGGTATCGCGGTTGATGTCAGGCACCTGGCGGCGACACCGATGGGGATGAGCGTGCGGGCGCGCACCGAACTGCTCGAAGTGGACGGCCGTCGTTTGAAATTCCGCGTCGAAGCCTTCGACGAACGGGAAAAGATCGGCGAAGGCTTTCACGAACGCTTCATTATTGACGTGGAGAAATTTCAGCAGAAGGTAGCGGCGAAAAAAGCTCAATAAGCTGTGAGCAAGCTCCATACCACAATTTGCCTCCCCAACCATTCACCTCTCCGTCGGCGCCACAATTTCCCAGCCGAAGACAGGGAAGGTAGGCAGTGGCTGAACCGTTGCCGCAGTCGAGCGCGCCGGCGCGATGGACGTCGGTTTGGGCCGGGTCGCCGCGCGGACGGCCGGCTGAGCGGTTTGGGTCTCACTCGAAGCCGCAGCCGAGGTCAGTTGAACGGCAGTGAGAGTAACCGCGCCTTGGCGATTGGGGAGAATATAACCAGCCAAAGGGCTGCTCGATACACACAATCCAAATACGCCCAACAGCAATACGACACATAAAGCCGCGACAGCGACCCACGGCAGGGCCGTCCGTTCGGGTATGACCTCGACCACTTTGATCACCAAAGCAGTCACATTGTCGTTTCCACCGTGTCGGTTGGCCGCTTGAATCAACTGGGCAGCGGCCTCTTGCGCCGACTGGTGGGTAGTGACAATCTGGAGGATCTCTTCTTCGGGGACTTCATTGGACAAGCCGTCGCTGCACAGCAGAACAATGTCGCCCGCTTTCAGAGGTGTGCTGAACGTATCAACATCAACTTCAGGCCGACTGCCCATGGAACGGGTAATGATGTTGCGGTAGATATGCGCCTGGGCCTCAGCCTCGCTCAACAGACCGGCCTCAACCTGTTCGTTGACCCACGAATGGTCGCGGCTGAGCTGGCGAATCCGGCCGTTGGTGACGAGATAGGCCCGGCTATCTCCAACGTTGGCGACCAGCAATTCATCGTCCTGCACGACCGCAGCTACCAGCGTAGTGCCCATTCCGGAATGGGCCGCGTTGGACGCCGCATGAGCGTAAATTTCCGAATTGGCGGCCCAGAAGGCCTGTTCCAGGCTGCGTCTGAGGTCGATGTCCATGTCTTCATAGTAATGGCGGAACAAAACGTTGATCGCTTTCCGGCTGGCGACTTCGCCGGCAGCGTGTCCGCCCATGCCATCGGCTACCGCGTACAGACGACCTTTGCGGTTCACCAGGTCCTGAGAGAGTTGAATTGACTCCAGGTAGTCTTCAAAGACGCCCAGTGAGTCTTCGTTGTGGTCCCTGACCATCCCCACATCCGTCAGCGGCCCTATATCAAGACGTAAACGTTGGCCCATTCCCTCCCATTCCTTGTTGACGAGTCTGCCACTTGACGCACATTGAGCTTGATTGTACAGATTCTTGCAAACAACGTCAAATCTCTTTTTCCAGGACGAAGCGGAATTTGCAATTGAATGAGTGCCATGTTATACTGAATCGCCTTTCAGAGAAACCAACTCGATCCAACGTTGCTTCCGAACGATGTCGTTCCCCGGCGCCCACGACGGACGCATCTCACCAACGCCGTTTTTGCAATACCGAATTGTCGGGCGTTTTTCCAGGAAGCATTCCTGGGTGATAAGATTTATTGTGTCCACAGAAAGGAGAGGCAGTCAAAATGAATAGCAAACTGGTTCACGTGTGGAGACTTCTGTTGGTGTTGGTGATAGCATCCCTGGTGATAGGCATCGCTCAGGCACCGCTGAGCGCGGCCTCGCCGCCTGCCCAAGAGGGTAAGAAGGTGCTTGTGGTAGCGGCCAATCATCAATACGGCGACACGCTGGATGTTTTCGCTGCAGCAACCACCATGGAGCCACACAACATGATTTACGAAACGCTGGTTTCCATGGACACGAACTATCAGTTCCAGCCTGGCCTGGCCGAGAAATGGGAGGTTTCGGAGGATGGTCTCACGTGGACCTTCCATCTCCGTAAAGGCGTTAAATTTCACGACGGCAGCGATTTCAACGCTGAGGTGGTCAAGTGGTGGCTGGCCGGCGTAGCCACTGGCCCCAATGCGTACATGTTCGAGTCAATGACCGAGGCCAAAGTGGTCGATGAACACACCATCCAGATGATCTTCCCCGCCCCATTCCCCAACCTGTTGTACAACCTGTCCGTGAGCTTCAGCGGCATCATGAGCAAAGCCGCTTTTGAGAAATATGGGGACGAATATGGCACCAAATACGCTGTCGGTACGGGGCCTTTCATGCTCAAGGAGTGGGTGCCGAACGATCACCTGCTGTTGGTCAAAAACCCCGACTACAACTGGGCGCCCGAATGGACAGGCCATACTGGCCCGGCCAACGTTGATGAAATCCTATTTCGCATCATCCCCGAAGATGCCACCCGTCTGGCCGAACTGCAGGCTGGCAACGTGCACCTGTTGATCAACCCGCCGCCGCCACGCGAGCTGCCCATGTTCCAGGACAACCCTGACTATTTCGTTCAGGCATCGTCTGCGGCGACCATACAATTCATTGGCATGGGGGTGAACGAGCCTCTGCTCAAAGATTTGCGCACGCGGAAGGCCATTGGCCATGCCATAGACCGCGATCTGCTCAACAAGACGATCTATCAGGGCATTGGCAGCCCCACCACCACCTACCTGGCCCAGGAATTGGGCGGGAATAAGGGGGTAGCGGAAGTCGCGCCAAGCTTTGACGTAGCCAAAGCCAAGTCCCTTCTGGCTGAAGTCGGCTGGGTAGCCGGGCCAGACGGGATCTTAGTGGCAGAGAACGTGGAGGGCGTCGAAAAAGGTACGCGCTTTGAGGTCAGCTACTGGACCTATCAAGAAGACGAGTACCGTCGGTTGGCCGAGGCCACGCAAAAAATGCTGGCCGATGTTGGCATTAAGGCGAACGTGCAGTTAATGGACAACCCGACTTACGCCGATCGTCTGAAAGGCGGAGGGGTGCAGCTCATCTTGCGCCAATATGAGTGGGACAACAACGACATCCTCGAGTGGTTCCACCATTCCAAGCTGTTGCCCTACCCCAACTACCTGGGCGTCAACGACCCGAAATATGACGCCATGTTGGACGACGCCAACTACAAGACGCCCACGTTCGAGGAACGAGATGCCAAGTACGTCGAGTTGCACAAGTACCTGATTGAAAACTGGTATCCATGGGCGCCGATACGACAAACGGCTGACGTCTTCGTCGGGCGCAACTCGGTCAAGAACTTTATGGCGATCCCTCTGCGCGGTCTCAGTTCGACTGCTTGCTGGACGGTGATTGACCTGGCGCAGTAGCCCTACACCATTGCAGCGTGGCCTTCCTTAAGTGCCTGGAGGGCCACGCTGATATTCAGTGAAGAACATCTTTGAGTGATGACCGCCTATCTGGTTAAACGTCTCTTACTGGCCATCCCGGTGCTGTTGGTGACCGCCTTTCTGGTCTTCGCTGCCCTACATCTTTCGCCCGGCGACCCTGTGGAAGTCATCGTGGGCCCCATCGCACCGCCCGAAGTGCGCGAAATGGTGCGCCACAAGCTGGGCCTCGACAAACCCTTGCCGGTGCAATTTATCTTGTACATGAGCCATATCGTCCAAGGCGACCTGGGGCAGTCGATTCTCAACAAGCGAGAAGTGGCTGCCATGATCGCGGAGAAACTGCCGGTCACCGTTGAATTGGGCCTCACTTCATTCGCCCTCACCTATCTGTTGGGCGTCCCCCTGGGAACGATTGCCGCGCTGAAGCGCAGTTCGTTTTCGGACTGGTTCACCATGATTATGGCGTTGCTGGGTGTTTCCATGCCGGGGTTTTGGTTGGGGCTGTTGCTTATCTACGTGTTCTCCGTAAACCTCCGCATTTTTCCGGTGACCGGCCACGGCACATTCTCGCACCTGGTGCTGCCTGCCCTGGCGCTGGGCTTACCTTTTGTAGGGCGTGTGGCCCGCGTGACGCGCTCTACAGTGCTGGAGATTATCGGCCAGGATTACATTCGCACCGCTCGTGCCAAAGGGCTACGCGAATCAATAGTCGTTTTCCGCCATGCTTTGCGCAACGCACTCATTCCTATTATTTCCCTGATGGGACTTGACTTTGGCTACATCCTGGGCGGATCTGTGGTCATCGAACACGTCTTCGCCCGACCGGGCATCGGCGATATGATTCTGCGCAGCATCTATTCGCGTGATTTCCCGGTGCTGCAGGGCTGCATGTTCGTGCTAACCGGCGGAATCATTCTGGGCAACATTCTCGCGGACATTGCCTACGTGGTCGTTGACCCACGTATCCGGCATTGACCCTCGAGTAATGCTGGGAACGGAACGTTATGGGAGACTGGCAGAACAATAACGCACAACCAGCGGAACTCTCGTGTCCGATGGAAAACTGTCCCGCAGCCACGATAGACTGGCAGGGCGGCATCGCTGAGTTTTCCAGCAGACGTTCGAACATCTGGCGACAATTGCGCCGCAGCCCGGGCGCGATGATTGGTTTGTGTCTGATCGTGTTGTTGCTCTCGACGGCTCTCTTCGCCGATGTCATCGCCCCGCAAGGGATCGACGACCAGGATCTGCTCAAAGGGCTTCTGCCGCCGGGCAGCGAATTTTTGCTGGGCACCGACGAATTTGGGCGCGATATGTTCAGCCGCATTGTATACGGCGCGCGCGTCTCGCTGCAGGTCGCCATCATCGCGACCACGGTCTCGGCGCTGGTGGGCGTCTCGCTGGGCGTCGTTGCCGGCTATTTTGGCGGCACTCTTGATCACATTATCCAGGGGATGATTGACATCAGTTGGGCGTTCCCGACTGTGCTGATGGCCATCTTTCTGGTCGCCACGCTGGGTCCAGGCCTGGTCAACGTGATGATCGCGGTCGGCCTGGTGTACTGGGGCGGATACGCGCGCGTCGTGCGCGGGCAGGTGCTCTCGTTGCGCGAGTGGGATTATGTCACCGCCGCACGGGCAATGGGCGCCAGCGATTGGCGCATCATCGTGCGGCACATCCTGACCAACGTGTTGGCGCCGGTCATCGTAATGGCGACCCTGATGATGGGGGATGCCATTTTAATCGAGGCTACGCTCAGTTTTTTGGGCATGGGCGCCCAGCCCCCCACCCCCAGTTGGGGCTCCATTCTGGCTGGCGGACGCACCTATCTGCGCCTGGCCCCCTGGGTCAGCTTGATCCCTGGCCTGGCCATCATGTTGACGGTACTGGGCTTCAATCTGCTCGGCGATGGCTTGCGTGACGCTCTCGACCCGCGGCTGAGAACGTGATGGACGGGTAACGCAAACGATGATATAATTTACCTCACTTGCTAATAGACGCAGGAGGACAACATGCTAAAGCGAATCAGAATCCGGGGCTACAAGTCTCTGGCAGACCTGGAAGTGACGCTCACGCCGTTGTCTGTCCTTTTTGGCCCTAATGCGTCTGGCAAAAGCAACTTCTTAGACGCGCTGCAATTGCTCTCCAGGATAGTCACTAATCGAACCCTCAAAGAAGCCTTCGATCCCCCCTATCGTGGCACTCCGCTGGAGTCCTTCACGTTTGGGCCGGATGGCATCAAGGGTCTGCTTGCCAAGGAAAGTGCGTCTTTTATCATGGAGGCAGATGTAGAGCTTTCTCCTTGGGTAATCGAGACGGTAAACCTTCAAATTCAAGAGATGAAGCAGGGTAGAGGCAACGACGATTCTGGTAATTCTGGGACAAAGAGCCCTTCCCTGGTGCGTGAGAAGAACTTGCGTTATCGGATCGAGGTCGAAATCTTGCCTCAGTCAGGTATATTGCGTGTCGCTGACGAATATCTGGCACCTATCACGCCAAACGGACAAATCAAAACCAGTCGCAGGCCCTTTTTAGAAGTCGTGAACGACAAACTACACTTGCGTATGGAGGGGCAAGCCCATCCACGCTATCACGACCTTTATCTTGACCATAGTTTGCTCTCTCTTCCACTATATCCTCCTCACTACCCTCACCTGGTCGCTATGAGACAGGAACTATCGAATTGGTTCTTTTTCTATTTTGAGCCCAGGGAACGGATGCGCGCGCCCAATCCCGTGCGAGAGGTTCGTCACATTGGGTTAATGGGAGAAAACCTGGCGGCATTTCTCAACACGTTGCGCGCTTTGGATGAACCTCAGTTCAGAGCGGTGGAAAAGTCGCTTCGTCTATTGATTCCATCCATTACCCGTCTTGAGGTAGGAGTAAACGACTTAGGGGAAGTCGAGCTCAGGTTATTCGAAGGTGACATCCCCATTCCAGCCCGCGTTGTGTCAGAAGGCACGTTGCGCGTCTTGGGCTTGTTGGCCCTTGGCGGCGTCAAAGAACCGCCTTCACTGCTAGGTTTCGAAGAGCCGGAAAACGGCGTCCACCCCAGCCGCATTCGATTGATTGCCGAAAGACTGAAAAGCCAGGTCAGGGCCAGCGGGACTCAGCTTATTGTGACTACCCATTCACCAATTTTACTCGACCTCATTCCCGATGAGTCACTCTATGTCTGTCGCAAAACCAATGGCCGCACGACTGTCCAGCCCTTTTCTTCTTGGGGGCCGATTGGCCGTAAGCTGGATATTGACAGGGCCTTAGAAGATAACGATGTTCCGCCCATTTCCGAACGCATTCTACGAGGCGACTTCGATGCCTGAGATCGGTCTTTTCGCCGAGGATTTTGCACACAAGGCTTTCCTTGAAGCTCTGTTAAAAAGGCTGGGAAACGAATACGATGTGGATATACAGGTCACCACGCGACTGTGCCATGGCAGCAGAATACTGATTCAACTGAGACAGTATCTCCATGACTTGCATCAGATTGGAGCAGAAGAAAGAACGTTTGACAAATTGGTGGTCGCCATTGATGCGAATTGTCATGGGCTCACCGAGCGTAAAAAGCAGATCAGCCGGCTCATAGAAGACTATAATTGTGAGGACAGAGTCATCTATGCCATACCAGACCCACACATCGAACGGTGGTTGCTTCTAGATTCTGCGGCGTTTCGGCTGGTTCTGGGAAAAGGATGCTCTGCGCCAGACCACAAATGCGAAAAAGACCGCTACAAAGGATTCCTCGCACAGGCTGTAGTAGATGCTGGAGTGC
>DAOTYC010000061.1:0-27361 GCA_034435095.1 Anaerolineae bacterium
GCCACGACCGGCGCTACGCCCTCGATTGTAGCAAGATCAAGCGACTGGGCTGGGCGCCCCGGCGGGACTGGGAACAGGCCATGGCCGAGACGGTGCAGTGGTACCGGGACAACGAGTGGTGGTGGCGCAAGATCAAGGGCGGCGAATTCCTGGAGTACTATCGTCTCCAGTATGCCGAGCGGCTGGCGCAAAGCAAGCCAGCCGCTCCTTGAAGGCAATTCGGGCAATGACAGCCGCGCCGCTGGCGATTATCAATTTGCCAGAAGAACGCCGGGAAGGCCCGCAGAACTGCTCCGTGCCTCGGCGAGACTCGACATCAAGAGCTTATGGCCCTCACATAGTCTATCGGCGATTGCCGGTACGCCGCACAGTGTGGGCCACACCCATCCAATCCGTCCAACTTGATGCCATCCTCCTGGCAAAAGCTCTCCAGGTCGGTCACGACGTTGCCCTGCGGGAAGGGCATGATGATCGGCCGGATTTCCAGATGCAGGCAGCGATACGCATGAAGAAGACGCGGCACGGGACAATCTTCACATGTCACGTGCTGCGGTGTGACCGTCAATATGCCGGTCAGGCTGTCGTTAGAAGCAGCCCGGCAGTACCAGTATTGTAACACAGGGTCCAAACGACGATACTCGCAATCCATAGCCATACTCCCTCCTTGACTGACAATGATGAAGCAGGCGAAGCCGTTCGTCTTGTCCCTTCTCTAACGATTATATCATATTCTGATGGGTAATCGAAAGGGGCCAATGGGCGCGATTGGGGCTACTTCCCCCACGACACGACGCGCTCATCAACCGAATTGTACTCAAACCGAATGTCCCTGAGCGCTTCTTCGAGGAAGGGCTGTTTCTCACTCCCATCCGGACGCATCCGCCACAATTCCCACTTACCTCGCTGATCGGTCAGGTACGCAATCCATTGGCCATCGGGCGACCAGGTGGGCGAGACGCTGTTGACCGGCCTGTCTGCTAACGGCCAACTGCGTGTGATTTGCGTCCTCCCCTGACCGTCGTCGTTGATTACGACAATCTCCCAATGGTCGTGGGACTTGGTCTGGAAGGCTATGCGGTGACCATCGGGCGACCACGCCGGACAACGGTCCCACTGGTAGTCGGTGAGCCGCCATTTGTTCCAATCATCCAGAATGTTGCCCATGCCTGGCTTCTCACCGGTGATGAACAGCCCCCGGTCGCTGCTGTAGACGATGCGCTCATCGCCCGGCGCGGTACCCCATGCCGGGGAGAAGCTGAAATCGTGCCCCATCAGCTCTTTGAATTCCTGCCCATCTGATCCAATGGAGGCCACTTTCCACCAGGGATGACGAGGCCCCTCATACACCAGGATTTTATTGCTCCCGCCGGGTGGTTTTAGCGCTTCAGGGTAGCGGACATAAATCTGCAATTGTGTATCATCACCGGTCTGGAACGTAAACGCCAGCCGTTTGCCGTCTGGCGACCAGGTCGGCGACTTCAGTCCGGCGCGGTCCCAACCGTAGACCAGCCGTTCGTTAGTGCCGTCTGTGTTGATCACGAACAGGCCGCGTGGGATGCCTTCCCAGCGCGCGAAAGCGACCATCGTGCCATCGGGCGAAATCGCCGGGTCGAGCCCGGTAGTCAGCTTCCGCAAGCCCGTCCCGTCGGCGTTGATGATGTATATATCTCCGCCAGAGGAGGTCTGGAAAACCAGCTTGCCTGGCAACCCGGAGGCCGCCCCTTCAGCGGGCTGTTGCTCGAGCACAGCCTGTGCAGTCCCCTCGCCTCGCCCACTTGCTGATGGCGCTGGCACGTCAACAACTTGCACGATGTTGCTCGCAGAGCCGGAGATGGACACATACTTCTCATGGCCGGTGATCCATCCCTTCCCGCCAGGGCCGCCAGCAAATTCGATTTGTAGCCAGCCGGTCTCCGGATGGATGCCCAAAACATTCACCTTGTCCCCTTGGGACAGCACACCAATTGCGGGGAACGAAGTGCCGGGACCTTCACGCACGTTGAGGCTGGCGACTTTTACCTGCGCCCAGACGCTGCCTTGAGCCATCGCCGGCAGGGTAGGCCATCTGCTGGCAAGCATAATAGCCAAAAGCAACAACAGAATCCAGATGCCCAAACGAGTTTTCTTGTTCATTGTCTCTTCATCAACTCCTACTAACTGTACGACTACGGCCGGCCGCTTAAAGTCGGCATGACGTGCCGGCTGCAACATCTCGACCCCGTGACTTATTCGCCGGAGTTCAACAATCATTTAGCAACGCTAAGTACTATATCACAAGAAACGGCGATTGTCAACAGCTCAGGGCGAGGACTGTCCCAGTATTATGGGGCAATAGGTCTTGATGGGGCCGCCGGGGCTGCGGCCGACGCTGACCTCATCAATATAGACTTGCATGGCGGAAGAAGAGCTGGCCTGAAAGAAGACGGTGAGTGTCCCGGTATAGATTTCGTCCACGTCAAGGGGCACGTAGAAATGAGTCCAGTCAGGATAGGGAGAGCTGATGGTCAGAAGCGGGCTGTCTCGCCCGACCAGCAAGTGCGCGCCGCTGCTCAACTGCGGCAACTTGGCGTAGAACGACAGGACAGGTTTATACATCCCTGTCACCGAGAATGATTGTTCTATTCTGGAACCAGGGCTGCCTGTTGTTCCGTCGGCGAGCCTCAGGCTGCTCTGGCCGCTGCGCACCTCCTGGCCCTGAATTTGTGGCAGCGGCGAACCGCTGGCTGTCCACGTTCCGCTCAGAGCGGTTTCAAAATCGCCGTTGACGACGGCATCGTCGGCTGGGCGGACCGTGATGGTGATGGGCACGATGAACGTATCACTTCCTACGGTAAAAGGCAAAGGGGGAGGACATTGATAGTAAGGTGAGTTGGCGAGCACGTGATAAGAACCTGCTCCTGGCAAGAGCAACTGATAGCGGCCTTGGCCGTCGGTTACAGTCGAGTTCGCCGTCTCAGAAATGGCGACAGTAACGCCTGGAACGGCGTAGCCGGTGTTGCCTCTTACGTAGCCCGTCACGGCCCGGCCCACTGTTGTGTGGGTATCGCCCTGCTCAGAGTACGCTCCATACAGCTCGATCCCTTCTGGCTCATATCGTTGCCAGGCTCGAGCGCGAAAGTAATAGGTGTGGCCCGGTTGCCCGACAAAGGTGTCCTGTGTGCTCGATTTCTTGCTCTTCCAGGTGACCCATTGCCCATTGGCCCCGTCTTTGTACTGCACATCGTACTTGCCCAGCAAGGAGCCACCCGGTGCAGCCTGGGCGTTGTTCCAGGATACAGTAAAAGACGTCGAGTCGCTGAATTCGGGCGACGACGCGCTCACCGTAGGAGCCTGGGCCAGAACGACGGCGTCAATCCAGGCAGCGTTCCAGTCGGGATACACATCATCCAGGCTGGTCACCCGCACGAACAAAGTGATCGTCGAAGACCGCGCGATGGCCGCTGTGCGGACATCAACATATTCCACATCGCGCCCGTTGGGTTCGCCCCACACTATGTTAAGAGACGATGGATCGGTGCCGCCGTAAGGGTCAATCCCCACCTGTTTGATGATTTTGTCGTGGGTTTTCGAGGCCGAAGTCCTGTAAACAGAAAACATCCAGGCTTTGGCCGCGTAGGGTTTGCCGGGCGTCACCGCAATCTGCTGGTAGATACCGGCCGTGAACGGGTGTCCCAACCACAGGTTCTGGGAATAATTGCCTTCGATGTGACGAGGGATGGCGCCCAAACTCGAGAACAAATCCGCGTATACGGTGTCTTTCATGAAGCGCGGCTCCTGGCCGTTCTGGGTGAAGCGATGCCAATCGGAGGCCACCTGGAGCGGCCAATTGGTGTTGTTGAGGTGCCTGTATGTGCCGTAAGGGCTATTCCATCTCTCCGTGCTCCAGTTCCTGGTCAGGTTGGCGGTCGGCTCAGCGTGGACACACAGTGGCAGGATGACGGCCAGGGCCAGGCATATCCCCACCCAAAATTTCCAGGATTTTTTGATCCCCTTGTTGAACAAAACGCTTGTCAGCAACTCAATCCCTCAAATAGGTTGTATGCCCGATGGGGTTAATGAAGAAATATCCCCTATACTCGATTATAGAGGCCATTCTGCTGACGGTCAATGGTACTCTGTTCTTATGTGGCAGGGAGCTGCCGGTCTAGCTCTTGGGTTGTGCGTCGGCGGCTACTTGCGCGCGCCCTCTCTTGATATGGCGGTAGATATACCAGGCAAGCAGGGCAACCAGCACAACAGCGATCGGGATATCGAACGGGCGCATGGCCCCACGCACCTCGACCCAGTGCTCGCCGAACACGTAACCAGCCCAGGCCAGGAGCACGCACCAGATGAAGGAGCCGACAAAAGTGAGGATGGTGAGCCGGGGAAAACTCATCCTGGCGATGCCGGCCGGGAGAGAAATGAATGTGCGTACGATGGGCAATAAGCGGGAGAAGAACGCGGTCGCCTCTCCGTATCGGTGGAACCAGCGGTCGGCGACCTCCATGTCGTGGGCGGAGATGAGCACGTACTTGCCATAACGTTCCAGAACGGGACGGCCTCCTTTAGCGCCCACCCAATAGGTAAAAACCGAACCGATGGTACACCCCAACGCGCCGTAGAATCCGGCCCATACCACGTACCACGCCGCAAACCCCTTGGCCTGGATGAGCATCCAACCGGCCAGCGGCATGGTCACTTCACTGGGTAGTGGAATACAGGCACTTTCGATGGCCATAGCAGCTACCACGCCGCCCCAGCCGATTGTGTTGAGAAGGTTCTGCAAGAAAATCACGACCTGCTGTTCAAAAGCGTGCAAAGCTGTCTCCCAAAGGTGCATCAAGTTGATGATTATACGGATTGTAAGTCGTTATCGTCCAATCGTCAAGATGACGAAACAAAGAGAGTCGGGCTTGACCGTTTTTTTCGCAGCGTGGTATAATAGCTCCGTCGGAAGGCACGAGGCAAGGGTGTCTGAAAAGAGTCTAATCAGGAGGTTTGCACATGGACTGGGGAATGGAAAACCGTTTGTCGCGGCTAATCAAGCCAGATGGCCGCTGTTTCTTTCTGCCGATCGATCACGGATATTTTTTGGGGCCTACGCGCAAGTTGGAAAAACCCGGCGAGACCATCGCCCCGCTTCTCCCCTATGCGGATGGCCTGTTTGTAACGCGAGGAGTCTTGCGTTCCTGCGTCGCCCCGAAGACAGATGTCCCGATTATCTTGAGGGTCTCGGGCGGCACGAGCATTATCGGCAAGGACCTGGCTCACGAAGCGGTGACCACTTCGATTGATGACATCATCCGTCTGAATGTTGCGGCGGTGGGCGTATCGGTCTTTATCGGCAGCGATTATGAACATGAAACGATAATGAACCTGGCCCATCTGGTCAACGAGTGTGAGCGGTACGGCATTCCGGTCATGGCGGTTAATGCGGTAGGCAGGGAGCTGGAGAAACGAGACGCGCGTTATCTGTCCCTGTGCGCTCGCATTTGCGCCGAGATGGGTGCTAAAGTGGTGAAGACGTATTGGTGTGAGGAATTTGAGAAGGTGGTGGAAGGCTGCCCGGTACCGGTGGTCATCGCTGGCGGCCCGAAAGTGGATACCGAGCGGCAGGTTTTTGAGTTCGTGTATGACGGCATCCAGCGAGGGGCGATTGGCCTGAATCTGGGTCGCAATGTGTGGCAGAATCCACATCCGGTAGCCATGATGAAAGCCTTGCGCGCCATCGTGCATGACAATGCCAGTGTAGACGAGGCCGAGGCCATTTTCAACAGCAACAAAGCTCAAGGCTAGGGAGGGCGCGATGCGCGTAGGCGTGTATTACAACAACCGTGATGTGCGCGTCGAAGAGCGGCCGGTTCCCCAGATCGGGCCGGGTGAGCTGCTGGTCAAAGTGATCGCCAGCGGCATCTGCGGCAGCGATGTCCTGGAGTGGTATCGCATCAAGAAAGCTCCGCTGGTGCTGGGGCACGAAATCACCGGCGAAGTGGTCGAGGTTGGGGCAGGCGTCGAGAAATACAAAGTTGGCGATCGAGTGTTTGTCACTCACCATGTCCCTTGCAACACCTGCAAATACTGCCTGAGTGGCAACCACACGGCTTGCCATTTGCTCCACACGACCAGTTTCGACCCAGGTGGCTTTGCGGAGTACCTGCGCGTGCCGGCCATCAATGTCGACCGCGGCACGATGCTTTTGCCCGAAGAAGTGTCTTTCGAGGAAGGCACATTCATTGAGCCGTTGGGCTGCGTGGTGCGTGCTCACCGCGTCATGAACCTGCAGCCTGGCCAGACCGTGCTGGTACTGGGTAGCGGCCAGGCTGGACTGTTGCATGTCGCCCTGGCCAAAGCCTACGGCGCCGGGCGGATCATCGCCACGGATATCAGTGAGTATCGGAAGAGCGCGGCCAGGCGATTTGGCGCAGATGTTGTGTTAGATGGGCGGGAGTACGTGCCGCAGCGAGTACGGGAGGTCAACGACGGATGGCTGGCCGATCAGGTGATTGTGTGCACGGGTGCATACCAGGCCTTCATGCAGGCGCTCAAGTCAGTGGAACGTGGGGGGACGGTCATGACCTTTGCTACGACTGAGCCCGGTGTAGACTTGCCCATCCCGGCCAATGAGTTTTGGCGCAACAGCATCACGGTGACGACCTCCTACGCCGCAGCGCCGAATGACCTGGACATCGCCCTGAAGCTGATCCGCTTCCAACGTGTGCCGGTTCGGGACATGATCACCCACCGTCTGCCGCTGAGCCGGATTGGTGAGGGTTTCCGTTTGGCGGCGGAGGCGCAGGACTCGATCAAGGTGATCATCGAGCCTCATGCCGGCTGACGACATATTGCGGTCGGGTCCGAAACAGCTCGGTGAAAGCTGTTGCGTCCTGTACCATAAATTACAGGAAGAAAAGGCCATTGGCGTTCTATGCCAATGGCCTTTGACTTGTTCAAAAACGACACCCCGCTGTGCCGTGTGCTCAGTAGTTTTGAACCTGCTCGCGCAGGTGGGAGTCTCGTCTACAGGTTACTGCCTTACCCTCACCAGGCTACCGCATCCCCTCTAGAAAACCGACACCCTATTCAGAAGTGTTGGCTCAAAACGACAGTTGCAGCATCACGCACACAGCAGGGATACTTAGAAACATGGTAGCACAACTCCCCCCAAAATGCAAATTTCGATAATATGCGCTATGTGGCCCGGCCACTTTGCGTCGGACTATCCTCTTTATTTTCTACCAAAGTGACAGGTTCGGAA
This sequence comes from Anaerolineae bacterium, assembly GCA_034435095.1. Lineage (GTDB taxonomy): Bacteria > Chloroflexota > Anaerolineae > DAOTYC01 > DAOTYC01 > DAOTYC01. Next base: position 7,238 of record DAOTYC010000061.1, read on the forward strand.
TTGACGGCGTGGAGATGCCGACTATAATCTTGCAAGCAGACCGATCAGTCAGTCCGAGAATCCATTCTTCTGTGGGGCACTGGCCACAGGGGTAATCGAGCCGGTGTCCCTGCTGGATTCCGTGGGGACGTCGGAGGCGATTTTCCTTCCCTTGAAGCAACCGCTTGCCGACCTCAATCTGGGGCGACAGGGTTATGCTCAGGGCGTTCATGTCGTCGCCGGCCGTTATTATGTTCTGGGGGGACTTTATACCGCCGGTATTTGCGTTGATTGGTTTCGCAATTTGGTGGATACCGACACGGATCATGCCGCGCTGATAGCGGAAGCGGAAATGGTTCCGCCCGGCAGCCACGGTGTCACCTTCCTTCCATACCTGCGGCTGGCCAATCCGTCCATTGATGACCCGCAGGCCCGCGGCGCGTTCGTCGGCCTGACAACCGACGCGGGACGCGGCGCGCTTTTCCGGGCACTGCTGGAGGGGCTGGCTTTCGAGCTGCGCCACTCACTTGAGGCCCTATTGGCTCACACGCGCGCCGACTTACAAGCTATCTACGCTATTGGAGGAGGCACCCGCAATCGGCTGCACACGCGCATCAAAGCCACAGTGCTCAATCGGACGATAACCGTTGTCGAGATGGAAGAAGCCACCGCGTTGGGGGCGGCCATGCTGGCCGGGTTAGGCGCCGGAGTCTATCCCGATGTGCACTCGGCACTCAGCACAGTGCAGGTCGCTCGCACCGTGGTCGAGCCTCTGGCCGGGCATGTAGAGTTCTACGACACAGTGTATCACCAGGTCTATCGGCAGATATATCCGGCTCTACGCCCCGTTAACAGCGCTATTCACAGGCTGTTTAGCTCGTAAGCGGCTTGTCCTCTCCATGTCCACCTGGTACCCATCGGCGGTCTTGATGATGGCTACGCCATAATCGGTCTCGGCCCGCTCCAGAGACACATAGCCTTCCTCTACGTCCCGCAGCACGCGCTCGATGTCTCGTTCTAGGGGGTCTCCGTAGCCGCCTCCGCCGGGCGTGCGCAGGCGAATCTGATCGCCAGTGCTGACAATCACGTTCGAGAATTTGCTCGCGATTGGTACGCCGCACGCTTCACTGAAAGAACGAAATTCGGTATCGCCGACTCTCTTGATCGCGATCTACTAACCTGAGTTCGGAATTAACAAAGAACAGGGAGCAAAGAGCGTTCCTGTTCAGACATAGCCAAAGATGGTTTGCGGGGCTGATGTGTATAGGCAATTAAGCCCGCAACCAGATTGACTATACTAAAGCCAAGGTGAAATCTGCACTTCAGATTACGCTGGGTGCATCCAGAATTTTAGGCGAGTTAGCAGAAGCCTCAACCACGTCATGCTGAGCGCAGCGAAGCATCTCATTTCACGATGCGCAATGAGATTCTTCGCTGCCCCTTCGCTGCGCTCAGGGCTTCGGCTCAGAATGACGGTCAGAGCCATTAGACGGCTATCGAAAACGGCGTAGGCATCAGCTCCCTTAAATTTCGGATGCACCCATTACGTTAACTCTGCGGGTTTCACTTTGGCTTTAGTTTAGGCTGTTAGAGGCGGCGCCTCCAGCATTCTGAAGGTTCCGGCGACAAGAAGTCTCATCCCATTTGCAACCATATTCCCTCGCCAGGCGTTTTGAGTTATAATCACCCCACACAAGGCGATACGGGAGGGTACACTTTGAGCGACAAAATGTGGGGTGGGCGGTTTTCTGGTCGGACCGATGAGCTGATGGAACGCTTCAATGAATCGTTCAGTTTCGACCAGCGGCTGTATGCGGCGGACATCCGGGGCAGCATCGCGTATGCGGCGGCGTTGCGGGAAGCCGGACTGCTCACGGCAGACGAAACGCAGAGGCTGACCGATGGCCTGCGCCAGGTGCAGGCGGAGTTCGACGCGGGTATCTTCCAGAGACACGCGGGCGACGAGGACATCCACACGGCGGTGGAACGACGGTTGGGGGAACTCGTCGGCCCGGTCGCCGGCAAATTGCACACCGGTCGCAGCCGCAACGACCAGTCGGCGACCGATGTGCGCCTCTTTTTGCTCGAACAAATCCGGCTTCTGGCGGCCATGTTGCATGAACTCCAGGCTACCATCGTGGCCAAGGCCGAAGCCCATCTCGATGTGGTGATGCCGGGCTACACTCACCTGCAGCAAGCGCAACCGGTGCTGTTCAGCCATTGGCTGCTCTCGTTCTTCTGGATGCTCCAGCGGGACAAGGATAGGCTTCGAGATTTAACCAGGCGCGTCGCCGTCTTGCCGCTGGGGTCTGGCGCATTGGCCGGGCATTCACTTGGCATCGACCGTGCCTTTTTGGCCGCGGAGTTGGGGTTCGAGAGCATCAGCGAGAACAGTCTCGACGCAGTAGGCGCAAGAGACCATTTGCTTGAATTCCTGGCCTGGGCGGCAATCCTGCATGTGCACCTCAGTCGGCTGGCCGAAGACCTGATCATCTGGTCCACCCGTGAGTTTGCCTTCGTCGAGGTCGCCGACGCTTACGCCACCGGTTCGAGCCTCATGCCTCAAAAGAAGAATCCCGATTCCCTGGAGCTGGTACGCGGGAAGACTGGACGTGTGGCCGGCAATCTGGTCGCCTTGCTGATGACGGTCAAGGGCCTGCCGTCCACTTACAATAAAGATTTGCAGGAGGATAAAGAACCTCTGTTCGATACGATCGACACCTTAAGCATGGTGTTGCCCATCATGGCCGGCGTTATCAGCTCGCTCAAAGTGAACGCGCCACGGATGAGAGACGCGCTGGATGACGGTCTGCTGGCGACCGACCTGGCCGATTATCTGGTGCGTCGCGGTGTCCCCTTCCGCGAAGCACACCATCTGGTTGGTCAGATGGTACGCCTGTCGGTGGAACGAGGTGTTCCACTTCGGCAGTTGTCCCTGGCTGACTTCAAGGCCATTTCAGCGCATTTCGAGGAAGACGTCTGCCAGGTTTTTGACTTCGAGCGGTCCATCAACGCCAGGAATTCATTGGGAGGGACGGCTGAAAGCGCGGTGCGCGAACAGATTCGACGTGCAAAGGAGGCATTGGCACGTCTGTGATGGGACAAGCCAATGTATCACTGGTAGGTACAGCGCATGATCCGGAAAACCGCCTGCTGCGATTGGCTCAGGCCAGCCTGCCGGCGCTGAAGGACATTTACACTTCTATCAGCGTGTTGTGTTCCGCCTCGACTCACCATGAATTGGTCGGCTTTCTGGAGAAAAGCGGCGTCATGGTGCGCAAAGAAAGCCGACCGCCCGCCGGACATAAAGGGCTTGGCCGCACCCGGCGAGACGCGCTCCAGGCAGGCCTGGCAACAGGCTGCGAGCATTTCCACCTGTGCGACTTCGACCGTGCGCTGCATTGGGTCAGCCATTATCCGGATGAATTGTCAAAGGCTATCCTGGATATCGCGGCCTTCGATTTTTTGATCATGGGGCGCACGCCTCGCGCCTGGGCCACGCATCCGCCCGCTCAAAACATGACCGAGGCGCTGACCAACCTGGTGTTTGCCAAAATCTATGGCGCAGAAGTGGATATCGCTGGTGGCTCGCGAGGGCTGTCACGCAAGGCAGCCCGTCTGCTTTCGCTTCATTCGCGCGAGGAGACAGTTGGCGTTGACGGCGAATGGCCGATCATTCTGCAACATTTCCCAGACCTGAAACTGGGGTATCGCGCGTATGATGGCCTGGAGTTCGAGTCGCTGGACGGGCGGGAGGAGGACATAGCCAACGCCGGCGGCCGCGAAGCCTGGGCTGCCAAATTCCTCGACTCTCCCGAAGTTTGGCTGCTGCGGATCGGGCTCGTCCAGGACACGATAGCTGCCGCCCTGAAGGCCCGACAGCCCGGTTACATCAAACGTTAAGACGTCGCTAGAGGTTTTCCGCTTCCTCTTTCGCAATCTGCACCCACCGGATCACTCGTCGTGGGTCATGGCGGATGGTATGATTGTCTTTCATGATAACCTCGACGTGACATCCGCGAGTGATGCGCAGCGCGTTTCGCAGGTCCTGACGGATCTTGTCCTCGTCGAACTGATCCATTGCCAGGTCTGTGGGGCTGGGTTTCATTGAGAAAACGTAGCGGTCGCCCAGCTTGTCGGCCATGTCAGCCAGGTCGGCCCAGGGCGACACCGAGACGCGGCGCAAACGTGGGATTTGGCTGATCGTGGTCCAACGTTTGTTGAGTGGCTCACAACAGCCATAACAATTGAGTCCGAAGCGTTCCAAAATGGGTAACTGATAAGGAAAAACGAACTCGGCGAACATCTTTGGAGAGATGGCCGTGGTCTCCTGGCTCTCGGCGAATCCCCACATGTCAATGGGCCGTACCTTGCCGTTGAAATCGGGCTGAGGCAGCTCATGGGTGTAGCCCAGCCCGCCGGAGCCAACATAGCCGTCGTTGTTCAGGGCGAGCAGATTCTGCTCCTCGAGCTGAGCCAGCAGGTGCAGCGTCCCATCGCGCAGAAAACTCATGAGCCGATGAATCAGCTCGGGATTCTCCACCAGATCATACATGATCTGTCCCAGGCCGCGTAGCAGGGCCAGGTCGAGCGTCATTCCCAACGTCCACCACCAGAACGTTTTGAGGCGCACAGTGAGGTAATCGCCGACCGCCTCATTAGCCAGGTCCAGCAACCTTTGAGTGAGCGGCCAGTCTACCTTGACCTCCGGGAAACGCAATCTCTGCAGGTCGTCCTCGCTCTTGACCGGCGACTCCCAACGGATGGCGGAAGCGCCGCCCATTTCGCCCCCGACACGCTCTTCTTTCAGGCCCCAGTCCAGGCCGGTATACACAGCCGGAATGTTGAAGAAGGGTTCGATGACGTAATCATCGCCCATCTGCGTGCCCCAGAATATTTCCTTGCGCAAGGTCATTTCCCATGTACGGGCCACTGAGTTCTGGCATTCCAGTGAATTCGGTGGAATGATCTCCACCCAGCCATTTTCTGGGTCGCAGAAAATCACCGGGCGGGTAGGCTTGAGGTCGTTGTGCTGATACCACAGTTCTCTTTTTTCAGCCTCAATGGGACGCGCGGCCAATTCGGCCACCTGACCGGCCAATCGCCGCAAGACCTCGCGGTCCGCCGGCTCAAGACGCAGGTCACTTTCGCTTGCGCCAGCCAATGTGCTTCCCAACCGCGACTGGTCGAAACCTGCCGCGGTCACAATCTGTTCGCTTTGTTCGTGCAGAGCCATCGCCTTCCTCTTCTTTCAGTACAGAATCCAGATTGTCTTAGTTTGTTGTCATCACCAACTAATTGTACTTGAAGTGATGGCCCTTGTCAATGAAAGAGCATGATTGTATAATGCGAACCGCTTGTCAAGCGGTTTGACCGGCTGGGTGCGTCCAGAATTTTAGGCGAGTCGGAAGGATCAGGAACACGTTGCAACGTGCCCCTACAGTACCGCTGGCGGTGCTTGATTGTCTGCTATCTAAGGAGGCTCTGCGATGTTGCTGCTGTGGCAGATTTTTGTAACTTTCGCTAAAGTAGGCATTTTGGGCTATGGCGGGGGGCCATCGTTGATCCCTTTGGTGCAAGCCGAGGTCGTGACGGTCCATCGCTGGTTTACTGCTGAAGAGTTTGTGGACACACTGGCGATGGGCAATGCGTTGCCCGGCCCAATTGCTACCAAAATGGCGGGCTACGTCGGCTATAAGCTGGCTGGTTTGCCCGGCGCTGTGGCGGGCGTTACCGGAATGATATTGCCTTCGTTGGTGCTGATGCTGGCGCTTGCCAGCGTGCTCTTGGCGTACAAAGACACCCGTTACGTCCAGGCGACGTTGAAAGCAGTCCGTCCGGTGGTTGTCGCTCTCTTGGCTATCACCATCTGGGAGATTTTGCCGTCATCCATTAGGGGCTGGGACACCGCGCTGATTGGCGTAGTTGCATTTGCCGCCGTTGTAGGACTCAACCTGCATCCGGCCCTGGCGATCCTGGCCGCTGCTATTCTGGGCATTATAGTGTATTGAATTAACGCCGTAAATAGTGAAATATCTCATTAACTGAGCGAAACTGATTTGACACGCCCTTTCCGATACAGTATAATCGGTTCAATATTTGTTAGGATTCTGACCTGATCTCATGTCATTGGCGGTGGATGGGCACATTTTAATGGTGGAGGATGAATTGATGAAAATCACCCATTTCAAGGCCGTTGTCGCGGTCTTGGGGCTCGTGGCCATAATTCTGTGGCTGTTTGTCCCCTTTTGTGTCCTGGGCCAGGGAGGGGCCGAACTGATCTGTGAGCCCAATCGAGGGTCTTACGGCCTACAGATATTTCTGAAGGGGAATGGCTTTGCCCCCAACAGCCAGATTCAAATTGAGGCTTTTGGTCAGACCATCGCCCCCCAATCGGACAACACCGGCCAATTCATGGTTATCGCTTTTGCACCCACCGATGAAACCAAATTCAAGCCAGGTGAATATACCCTGACCGCAAGAGACTCCACCGGGACCACGGCCGAGGCCATTTTTACCCTGGAGGCCTTACAGACAATTGTCCGTCCGACAAAATCGGCTGGCCCCACTTCGGCCATTGCTCAGCCAACCCCGCCTCCGCCAGCCGGCTCGCCTGACGTGGCGGCAACTGCGACCCAGTTGGTTCCAGGAGGAGTGATTACACCCACACCGGCTGGATTGGTTGGGGGGCTGTGGGTTCCTAACATTGAGGCCATTGTGATCTTCGCCGGTGTCGTGGGGCTGTTGCTTCTGGCAGTGGTGATTTTCTTTACGCTGGCGCGCCGCAAAGAGCCAACCTGTCCTCCAGGAGAACAGGCTGGCGCGCGGCAGGCACCACGCCCCCGCCCCGCCGAATCAGCCAGACCGTCGGCCAGGCCGGCGACTACAACCCCTGCCGCTCAAGAGTCAGGGCAGGGCAGTGAGCCGTTGCAGCAAGGGGAGACTACGCTGGTCATGCCCACTGTTCCCAAGTTGAGCTCGCGCCCCACCTTGCAAATTATCGAGGGCGAAGGTGAGGGGACCGTTTTCTCTCTGGATCAAAAGACCACAGTCATCGGGCGCGGGGAAGACTGTGATATCGTCATAAACCACCCGATGGTTTCCAGACACCATGCCAAAATCGTCCGTGTCGGCCCAAGTTTCTACATCCATGACTTGCAGAGCACCAACGGCACGATGGTCAACGGAGAAAACATCGATCAGCATGTGCTTCAGCCAGAGGATGAGATACAGATTGGCGTTACGTTGCTGCTTTTCCAGCAACCGAAAGTCGAATGAGGCTAAACATATCCAGATGAATCCTGTGCGTCTCAAGGGCGACCTCGTCGGGGTCGCCCTTATTTGCAACAGTGTACCTGTGCCGCAGTGGGTCGGGGCAGACCCCGAGAACATCCTATCCGGTGGTCTGTACTAAGGAAACTCAAGATGGCTGAACTGGTTACCGCTCACAGCAAAGGCCAGGCTTTGCCTGGCCCGCGGCAATTGAATCCGCGCCGAGACCTGCCCGGTGTGGCGGCCCTGATCGAGCAAGCGTTTGCTGACGACCTGGATCAAGAGGGCCGCCAGGTTCTGAGAGAGCTCCGGCGCCTGGGCCGTTGGGGCGCGCTTACCTGGTTAATGAAGTACATCATGCCCACGCTGGAGGACATCCTGTCTGGCTTCGTTTGGGAACAGGATGGGCAGATCATTGGGAATGTCAGTGTCAGCGTGATGAACAGCCTGTCCGGTCGTTGGCGGATCAGCAATGTTGCGGTTGCATCGCCGTACCGCGGCCAGGGCATTGCCCGCCGCCTGATGGAATGCACCATTGACCACGTTGAGCGCCGGGCGGGGAGGGCGATCTATTTGCAGGTCAGAGAGGACAACGTGCCCGCCGTCAAACTGTACCGGAGCCTGAACTTCCGCCCGATCACCGCGGAAACAGAAATGTATCTGAAACACGTTGTCCAGCCAGATGTGGCCGATCATACGCGGGTGCGTCCGCCTCGTCACAATGAGGGCCCCGACTTGTATGCGCTGGCGTTGGCTGCTACTCCAAAGGCGGAACAGCAGTTGGCGCCATTGAGTCAGGTTGACTTCGATGTAGATTGGTTTCAAAAGCTGTCCGATGCGCTCACGGCCTGGGCTTCCGGCCAACGGGTCTATCGCTTTGTGGTGGACGGGAAGCACGGCCTGGCTGGTTACGCCAAGTTGACCACTGCTCGCAAGCGGGGGAACCCACATCGTTTCTCGCTTTTGGTTCACCCCGATTATGCCGGACAGATTGAAACCGAGCTTATTCTGGCGGTGCTCGGGATCTTGCACGCTCACTACGCTGGCGATGAGGTTCAAATCAGACTTAACGCGGAAAAGAAGGCAGAAATCGCTGCGCTGACCGCGCTCGGTTTCGTCAAGCATCGCACATTGGTCATGATGGAACTCCAGCTACCGAACTGAGCCTTGCTTTTCCACAGCCTGGAGAAGATTTCTGTTACGCCTGATAATCTACACTGTTGTCAGCTTCGTGCTCACTTCCCTGTTGTCCGATGATGACGAACGACGAAGGACAACCCCGCCGCAGAAGAAGATGGTAATTTCTCAGCGTCATTGAGAGGATACCTGCCCACTTCGTGGAACATTCGGGCAGCCCTTCGCCTGTTTACGCAGTTTCCCCCAAAACTTTTCGGAATTTGTAGCCGTAGACGATCAGCCCATCTTCGCCCTCTTCCTGCATACGACGGGTAACCATTTCAACTGGCATTCCAATTTGCACCTCGTTCACATCCACATCGGTCAATTGGGCGGTCACCATTGGCCCCTCTTCCAATTTGACCAGGGCAACCGTGTACGGCACGAACTCTTCAAAGCCAGCCGGTGCCTGATAGATAGTGGAATAGGAATAGACCTCCCCTTTCCCGCTGAACGTGTACGGCGTTGACGCCGGCCTGCTGCATTCTGGGCAGACATCGCGCGGGGGGAACAAGTGCGCACCACAGTGATCGCACACCTCGCCGATCAGCCGATATCGCTGGTTTTGCAATCGCCAATGCTTCGGGATTCTCATAAATCACCAACCTCCTGACTTATCGATAACTCGTTGTTTACGAATACTACACAGTATCTCTAGTGACGTTCCAAAATGTGAGTGACAACCGTCGCGCCGCTGCCGCCGATGTTCTGCGTCATGCCAATACGACAGTTTTTGATTTGGTTCGGTCCTGCCTCGCCCCGCAATTGCTGAACTATCTCCACGATTTGGTACACGCCAGTGGCGCCAACAGGATGGCCGCGTCCCTTGAGTCCCCCCATCGTGGATATTGGGATGCGACCTTCCAGAGCAATTTCACCTTCTTTGGCTAACCATGTGCCGCGCCCCCGCTCGGCGAAACCGCACGCTTCCAGCTCCAAAGCCGCCATGATGGTGAACGCATCATGCGCCTCAAACAGGTCAATGTCTTGAGGCCCGATCCCGGCTATGAAATAGGCCTTCTGCGCCGACAAAGAGGCCGCCTGAAGGCTCAATGGGTCGCGCCGGTCGTGCAGCGCCACCGAATCGGTGGCGACGGTGGAGGCCATGATCCGCACCGGCTTGTCGGTAAAGCGTCGGGCCAGATCAGACGGGCACAGAACCACCGCCGCTGCGCCATCGCCAATGGGCGAAGAGTCCAACAGGTTAATCGGGTCGGCAATCATCCGCGCCTGGGCGAACTGCTCAGCAGTCACAGGATATGGGAACATGGCGTTCGGATTGCCCATTGCATTCTTATGGGCATTGACGGCGAAGCCAGCGAAATCCTCATGGCGCACGCCGAACTCATACATGTAGCGGCGCATCAGCAATGCGTTGATGGACACAAATGTCAGACCCTGATTGGTCTCATAGTCGCCATCGGCGGCCAGGGCCAAGGCGGCCGTTATCACGTCGCCAGGAGCATCGGTCATCTTTTCGACGCCCATCGCGATGACGAAATCAACCAGACCGCTGGCGACGGCGATGTATCCCATACGCACGGCGGCTGCCCCAGAGCCACAGGCCGCCTCGACTTTGACTGCTTCCACGCCACGCAATCCCACAAAATCGGCGATGAGCGCGCCTAAGTGTTCCTGGCCCGCTGCCTCGCCGGATATCATATTCCCCACATAGAGGGCATCTATGCGGCCAGGGTTAGCCTCGCGGAGGGCGGCCAGGATGGCATCCGCCGCCAAATGTCGCAGCGACTTATCCCAATGTTCATCTACTTTGGTCTGTCCTACAGCGATGATGCTGACGTCTCTCACTCGTACAACTCCTCGACTTTTGCGACGGGCCGGGCGACTGGGCTGGGGCCATTGGGCGACACGATTGGCTCAGTGCATGTGCAATTTGCGGCGGTAGCGCACGTAAGTCGCATAGTCGATCTCCTGGCGTCGGGCGATGTACTGGCTGGTGAGGCGCGCCCTCGAACGCCTGACCTCTATCGCCTCAGTTACAACCAACGAAAACGCATCACTGCCGGCGCCCGATCCAAAAGAGACAATCAGAATGTGGTCGCCCGGACGCGCTGCATCTAGCGCGCTGGTCAGGCCAAGCAGGGACGAACCGGCATACGTGTTTCCTATTGTATCCACCAACAGCCCGTGCTTGAGCTGTTCCGGCTTGAAACCCAACAGCTTGCCGGCCCGCTGTGGGAACTTGACGTTGGGCTGGTGGAACACGGCCATCGTGTAGTCTTGGGCGGTGTAGCCCAGTTGCTCCATAAGATGCCGCCCCGCTGAAATGATGTGTTTGAAATAGGCAGGCTCACCCGTGAAGCGCGAACCGTGCTGTGGGTAGTGCTGATAGGGCCGGCGGAAGAAATCCGGCGTATCAGTCACGAACGAGTAAGACCCCTCAAAATAGGCCAGCGAGTCTTCTTTGGGCCCAAGCACGAAAGCGGCTCCACCGGCCGCCGCTGTGTATTCCAGGGCATCTGACGGTCTGCCTTGCGCCGTGTCTGCGCCGACAATTAACGCATATTCAGTCATGCCGCTGCCTACAAGGCCGATGGCCGCCTGCAGTGCCTCGGTCCCAGCCTTACAGGCAAACTCCCAGTCGCCGGCCAATGTATCCGGCACAGCCCCTATCGCCTCTGCCACGATGGTCGAGGTGGGTTTGACTGCGTAAGGGTGAGACTCGCTGCCTACCCACACTGCCCCCAATTCGGCCGGGTCAACACCGGCCCGCGCCAGGGCGTTTCGCGCTGCTTCCAGCGCGATGGTCACCGTGTCCTCGTCAAGGCCAGGTACAGCTTTTTCTTTGATGGGGAGGACGTCTTCGGCCCCGCGCCACACGCGCGCCACTTCGGCTGCCGGCAGTCGAAAACGTGGCACATACGCGCCGTATCCAGCGATGCCCGCCTCACGGATTGGCTTCATGAACCGTTTGCGCATTGCTATTGCCTCAGCTCCTCAAGAATCTGCTGGGCGCGGTCTGGCCGGATGACCCGTTCAGCAACCAGCCGTCCGGCAACTTTCTCGATTTCCTCGCCGACGGCGCCCACAGACATAGCCACCTGTCGGGCATGGAGCTCCATGTGCCCCCGTTGAATCCCTTCGGAAGCCAGCGCGCGAATGGCTGCCAGGTTCTGAGCCAGACCAACAGCGGCTATGACACCGGCCAGCTCAACGGCCGACTTCACCTTCAGCACCTTGAGCGCGATTTGGGCGGACGGATGTGCCTTGGTGGCGCCGCCCACGATGCCAACGGCCAGAGGCATTTCCAATGTACCGACCAGGTCTCCGTTGCGATCGGTCTCCCACTGCGAGAGAGGCGAATATCGGCCGCTGCGGGCAGCATAGGCATGTGCGCCAGCCTCAATGGCACGCCAATCATTGCCCGTCGCGATGACCACTGCATCAACCCCGTTCATAATACCCTTGTTGTGAGTCGCCGCCCGATAGGGGTCGACAGCCGCCATCGCGTATGCTTCCACAATGCCCTGAGCCACACGCTCACCTGAGAATCCATCAAAAGCAAGGGCCTGCTTTGGGATGCGACACTGCGCTCGGGCCAGACGGCGGTCGGCCAGGTTGGACAGAATGCGGAGCAAAACCCGCCCCCCTGTGATTTCTTCTACCACAGGCCTTAGAGCTTCTGCCACGGTGTTGACGGTATTGGCGCCCATAGCATCCCGGCAATCATAGATCACGTGCACAATCAACATTGGACCAACAGGGCTTTCCTGAAAGACGCGCACTTCCAGGTCCCGCGGGCCTCCTCCCAGGCCCATCACTACCGGATCGACCTGCGCGGCCAGGTCAAGCAGACGCTCCCGATTGGCCAACAGCTCCTGCCGCGCGTACCACACATTGTGCACGTCGAGTACCTGTAACTGGGCGATCATCTCCGGCCGGTCGGCGTGCACCCAAAAACCGCCTCCCTCACGGACGAGGCGGGCGGCAAAGCTGGCGCCAGCAACCACTGAAGGCTCTTCAATCGCCATCGGGATCAGATAATCACGGCCATTGATCAGAAAATTGACTGCGATGCCGAGCGGTAGGGCATGTACGCCGACCACGTTCTCGATCATACGATCAGCCTGGCTGGGGGCTAAACTCATCTCCAGGACATTTTGTTCTGCTTCGTCCAGGTCAGCCCATTCAGCCACCAGCTTCACACGTTCGATCAGCGGCTTCTTGTAAAAACTTTCCAGTCTTGAAGAATGATGCTGGTTCTTCACCGAGATGCTCCTGTAAGACGTGGGCGCATAGCGTTCCACAAAAAAACTTCCCCGCCTGGCACAAGGCCATTAAGGGAATGCTGGTTAAAATTATACCATGATGTCTCTATCAAAAACTACCAAATTCTCTTCAAAATCTGCCAGACGCGGCCTCTGTCGAGCCCTTATCCGACCTCTAAGATTCGCAGTAACGGTTGAAGTGAGGTCTGGGGGTAAAAGGCCAGGAAAATGTTGGCTGCCACCAGCAGGAGAATGATGCCCCACAGCAGAGGATGTTCATTGTCGTATGCTTCTGAAGAGGATTTGCCCGCTGTTGCAGCCAACCATCTCAAGCAGCCCAGGCAAGCGGCTGCGCTGACGACAGCCAACACAACCATCCATCTCTGCGTTTCGGTGGGCAGGCTTTGGACAGTCAGCCACCTTGACGTGAATCCAGCCGTCAGGGGGAATCCGGCCAGGGACAGCGCACCGACGGCAACCGCCAACGCGCAGAACGGTTTTTGCCAGACAAGTCCGTTCAAACTGGCGAAAGAACGTGATGTCTGAGCTTTGGGCAGCATGCCCATACCCATCCCGACCAGGCTCACCGAGATGGCCCGATTGAGCCAGAGCAAAGTAACGAGAGCCGGCCCTTCCGGTGGCAACACGGATAGGCTCATGAACAGGCAGCCCGTGTCAAACAGGATGAGCCAGGCGAAAGCCGCACGAAGCTCTTTCTGAAAGAGCAACAGCACGCCACCCAGGCTCGTCGAAACCAGACCTATGGCAAACATGAGCGACAGCACATGACCATCCTGGATCAGCCACGGGAATTCACGCGACCAATCCAAGAGCTTGAAGAGGATAATGCCGTGGGCGACTGAGGCGATGAAGCTGACTACCAGGGGGGGCGACTCCAGGCAAACGTTATAGAGCCACGCCTGGAAAGGCACTGCGCCCAGCAAGGCCGTAACCCCCAAAACCAGCAAGATGGCCGCAGTCTGCGGCAGCGCACTGTCAATGGGGTTGAGCACGCGCGTTTGTGTCAGATGAATCATAATAAGGAGGAGTGGACCGGCCACACTCACGCCCAGCAAGTAGTATAGTGCACCTCGCACCGAACGCAGTGAAGGGAGTTGTAGTCCCAGTACCATGAAGACAAGCGCGATTTCCAACAGCAACAGCGCCATCTCGCCACTCTGCACCATCGTGATGGCGGAGAGCAGCCCCATAACGATCAGGGTCAGATAACTGAAAGCTCTTCCTTGAGAAACGAATGAGGCATACGTCAAGTGCATGGCGGCCAATAAGAAAACGCCAGCCAGGAAGATGCGTCCAGATGGTTGCAGGGCAACGGTGCGCCCCAGAAAGTCGGTAGACCAATCGAAAGGCGTGCTCAGGCAAAGCCGAAGGGTGAGCAGCATGGACAAAGCAGCCAGCAGGCAGGCCAATCGTTCGCGTCGCCGCATCGCGAACACAAGCGGTGCAGTAACCAGCGGCAGGGCAATCAACCACAGAGGCGAGAGGGCCTGGCTCATTCGTCGAAGGCCCCTCCAATCCTCAAAGACTCGGCCCGCATCGTAATAAGGTATCCGAGCGAAAGCACGATGGTCATCTGGAGCACGCCCAACAGCGCCGTGACGAGCAGACCGCGCTCAAGCGTCACGTAGAATAGTTCAAATGCGGTCAAAAAAGTCAGCAGACCGAGCCCTACTTTCCACGGGCGAGCAGAGAGCATCATGATGAGCAGTCCAATCAATCCCAGCCAATAGATGGCAAAATTGAGGTGCGGTGAGACCCCTTGCAGAGGGCTTCTTTGTAACAGAGTGTGCACAACCAGGCCAAGCAGGACGATGGTCAGAAGACGAAACGGCAGCCCTACGCTGAATACTTCGTGATGAGCCCACACACGCACCCCGCCTTTCCAGCGAGTGCTGCGCGGCGCAGCCGTTTCTGTCTCTGCGCGCCGGACACTCATGAACAGCACGGTACAAACCATCGCGCCCACTATGAATTTGAAGAGGGCGATTTCAGCCGGAATAAAATGGATCAGCAGCACATTGGCAAGAATGTACTGAAGCAACAAAATGAGCATCGAAAGCCGCCAGTCGTACAACAGTACGAGGAGGGCCGATGTGCCTGTCAACCCGACAACTGCCGTCGTCTCGGACAGATAGGGCAAGATGACCAATATTTGGTCCCAAGACGGCATCTGCTTACCTCCCGAGATAGAGCCAGACAAACAACAAAACGGACAGAAAAGCCCACAACAACCAGTGCTCGCCGCATAGCACATCCACCAGCACACGCAACATGTCATCTCCCCAGGCGATGGCTTTTTCTATCCCTCGATACAGCCAGGCCATATCCCAAAGCCTGGCGAAGAACAACCAGACGGATTGACGGGTTGCAGTACGGGCTGGTGGCCAGGTGCTCCACACGTAACCCAGGCAGGCGGAGAGCAGAACGGCAGCCCAGGTTCTCGGTTCGACAGGGCTGTATGCCCACAAGCCCAGGTCGGCGCCGTGTCCACCGGTCAAGTTCCTGAGAACGTCAACTGGCAACAATCCGGCCGCCAGGGCCGGCACGAGCAGCAACAGGCCCACAGCGCCCCGAATCCAACCTTGCCGTGGTAGGGCGTCTCTCAGCGGCGATAACCAAACGCGAAAGAAAGTCGCTGCAATCAAAGAGGCGGCGATGAAGACAGGGACAAACAGGAACGCGGGCTCAACCAGATCAGTCGCCCATATCGCCTCATACACGTTGGACCAGGCAATGAAGCCGGCCGTCGGTGGCAGACCCAGTAAGCAGGCGCCCGCCAGGCCGGTCACGGCCATGAACAGCCAATCCAGCCAGGCAGTATCGCCGCCTGGCGCCCGATTTGGCACCAGAAACAGGACGAGCACCGCACAGGGCAAGAACAAGAACCAATGAAGAACAGAGTTGCCCGCCAACGGGGCAGAGAGGGCTACGTTCAATATAACCGCACCGCCCTGAGCGACAGTGATATAAGAGATGGCCCGCAGTCGGTCAGTCTGAGACCACGCCAACTCACTGGCTATCAGGAGCGAGACAGCTCCGGCCCCGATCCACAGGGTCTGCTCGGGCAAGAGGGCTTGCGAGGCCGTCAGGCGCATCAGGATATAGAGCCCGAGCAGCGGTGAGATGCTGTGCAAGAGGGGGGGGATGGCGTCTATGCGGCCATTGGTCGCGTTCGCCGGCGAGGGTCGTTCCCAGAAGGCGACAAGCCATAAGTGCATCGGTAGGGCCGCCAGGCTGATCCACGCCAACAAAAACATGGCCCGGACCGCGGTTGGCGAGTAAGGTATTGTTGCCAGACGCCCACCATCTCCTCGCCCGATGCTCCAGGTCGCCCAGGCTACCAGGATGATGCCAAGACCCCAAGATATGAGCAGATACGTGCCTGATTGGCCTGAGGCCTGACCGAAGGCGATGAAAGCAAACACAGCACCGGTTAGCAGCGCCAAACTGAACATCAATGTGATCAGGTTGCCCGAAAACAAGGTGGAAAACGTGCCCGCGCATACGAAAAGCAAGGCGGGAGTCAATCGCCAGGTTTCTTGTGGCTGGTCCGTTAGAGATAGCAGGTGCCAGGCCAGTGCAGCCAATACCACAGTCAAAACCAGGGAGAATAGGAAATTGATGGCATCAACACGGTAGATGAGACTGCCCAGCAGGGTCAGACTGGCTACCCAATCGGAGAAGACCACATCCAGGGGCAGTTGCGGCCTCATCGTTAGCAGAATCGAGCCGACCGCCAGAAAGATAGCCAAAACAAGCGCGCGTCTGAAGCGCACGGATACTCTCTCGCCGAACAGGACAGAAAGCAACGCGCCGGCGAGAAACAAAATGATAGGCAAATGAGGCCAGGTCAATAGAGGTTCCACTAGCTCACCTTTTCAGAGCGGCCCTCGGGCTTGGTTCTGCACCGAAAGCGGCGGCCCATTGTAACACAATCACAGGCCATGAGCAAAACGGTCAAGTTTGGGATTCACCTGGGACAAACCTTTGGGCGATTGCGGCAGCGATGAGGCACAACGCGCCAATGGAATAAAACATGCCGGCCATCCCCAGATGATCCGCTATGACTCCGCTCAGAGCGGGGCCGGCAAACATGCCCAGAGCGTAGACCGCCTGGAAGACGCCCATCGCCGACGCGCGCTGTTCACGTTCGATTTGTTTGATGCTCAACCCCATCATGACCGGAAAGGATATGCCGGTCCCCATGCCGTAGACCAGGCGAGAGGCGATCAACAGTGGGACGTTCTGAATAAATGGTGTAAGTAGCGTGACCAGACCCAGAATAGCAAGGCCCAGAACGACCAATACACGCTCGCTCAACCGCTCGGACAGGCGGGCGGACACCAATGAGAACAACGTTTGTGGGAGAAAAACGAAGGTGGAGAGCCAGCCTAAGGCAGCTTTTGAGGCGCCGATCTCAGCCGCATAGACCGGCACGAAGCTAAAGGTGGTTGAGTAGTTGGCATATTGGGCCAGACAACCCAGAATGGATGCAATCACCAGCAGCTTGACCCCCCTGGAACGGCGCAGAGTTGTGAATGCAGACGATTTCGACCGGTCGAGGGTGACATCGTCTGCCAGGAATAACGATAGCGTTGCTCCCAAACCTGCCGGGATGACGGCCAGGTAGAACGTACTTACCCAGCCATACGACTCGGCCAAAAGGCCGCCGGCCGCCGTGGCCATGACCAGAGACATCCCCTGGAAAAAGGTGGCCAGGGCGATGGCTTTCACCGAGCGATGCTTGGGAAAGTAGCTGGTGTAGAGCACCGTCGTCGTCACCCAAGATGCGGCTGCCAGGCCAGTGAGCCCGCGGAAAATGAGCAGCCAGGTCGGGTCTGGGGACCAGGCCAGGCCCACAACGCTGATCGCAACCACCACAAACGCTGCGGTAACAAAAGGACGGCGGCGCCCCAGGTGATCCGACAACATGCCCATCGGAATTCGCACGATCAGTTGAACGAGACCGTAGGCGCTGACGATGAAACCAACCATGCTGAAAGATGCACCTAACGACTGGGCGTATACCGACAAAATCGGTACGAAGAGATAAAGGGAGAACCAAAAAAGGTAAATGTCTAGCGACAGCAGCCCAACCGACCACCTCCGCCTGGATTCTGCCTGTGAAGAAATCAGAGTTAAATCTGCGCCCGCCGTTGGACGATTGCTGGTATTGGATTGCAAAGCGATGTCCCCTTTTCTCACACGAAGCGTCACGAAGCCGGTCTCGATGGCAAGCAGACGCTGCGGTGAAAAGGCGCGCTAACGGACTGGAGGTTCATTAGCGCGCCAACAAGATTTACAGACTGATGCTCTCAATGCACGGCTTACTCAGCAGATCAACGCAACAGATGAATGGCCCGGTTTTCGACCGCCAACAGCGCTTCCGCGATGGCTTCGCCCAACGTAGGGTGCGGATGAATCGCTGCCACAAATTCGGTCACTGTATTTTCCAGCGTGACGCCCAGCGTCGGCTCGAGTATGAGGTCGCTCGCGTGGGGCCCGACAATGTGGACGCCCAACACCTCGCCGTATTTCTCATCGGCCACCACCTTTACGAATCCCTCAAGCTCGCCCTCGATCAATGCCTTGCCGTTCGAGTTAAGAGGGAAAAGGCCAACTTTCACCTGATGCCCCTGCTCTCGTGCCTCTGTCTCACTCAGTCCCACACTGGCCGCCTCCGGCAGGGTGAAGATGCAGCTCGGCACTACCCGCCCGATTCGAGAACGGTGTCCCATGATATTCTCAGCGGCCACTTCCCCTTGCCTCATGGCCAGATGGGCGAGCATTATGCCGCCCACCATGTCGCCGACGGCGTATATGCTGGACACACTGGTGCACATCCTGTCATCCACTTTGACGCCGCCGCGGTCATACTTCACGCCCACTTCATCCAGGCCCAGGTTAGCCAGATTGGGGCGTCTGCCAACGGCCGACAGGACTTTCTCGACCTCAACTTGCCTGGCTCCTTCCGGCGACTCTATGGTGACCAAAAGGCCCTGCCTGTGGGTTTCGATACGGGTGACCTTTGATTTGAGGTACGATCTGATACCCTTCAAGTCGAACGTCCATTTCATGGCTTCGCCGATGGACGTGTCCAGCAGCGGGAGCAGACGGTCCAGCATTTCGACGACGGTCACTTGCACGCCGAGCATATTGAACAACGAGGCGAATTCGGCCCCGATCACCCCGCCGCCGATGATCAACATGCTCGCGGGCAAAGAATTCAGGGCCAGCGCGCCTGTGCTATCCAGTACGTTTGGATTGTCAATGCCCGGGATAGGCAGATTGACCGGCGTGGAGCCGGTGGCCAAGATGATTTTGGCTGCCTCAAGCCGCTGGGAATTCCCGTCTGCACTCGTGACCTGTACGGCGGTCGGGGCGACGAGTCGCCCGGTGCCCTTGATGACCTGGACTTTGGCCCGGTTCAACAACATGCCTACGCCGCCAACCAGTTGGTCAACGATTTTCTGCTTCCGAGTTTGCGCCTTGGGCCAATCCACACGCGGATTGTCAACCATCACTCCAAACTCGGCGCCCTTTTGGGCCAGCCCCAGCACCTCAGCCGTTTTGATCAGGGCTTTGGTGGGGATACACCCCCAGTTCAGGCAGACCCCGCCCAGGTTATCCTTTTCAACCAGGGTCACTCGGGCGCCCAATTGTGCCGCCCGCAGAGCGGCCACATAACCGCCCGGCCCGCCGCCGATGACAATAATGTCAGTTTTGTCTGTCACGATGGCCTCCTCGATTACATCAAGAGCAAAAAGGGATTTTCGATGAGATGCTTGACGCGCTGCAAAAAGCGAGCCGCCGGTGCCCCGTCTATGCTACGGTGGTCGAAGGACAGACTCAACATCATCATCTGGCGAATGGCGATCTGGCCTTCGAATACGGCGGGTTTGGCTTGAATTCGCCCAACGCCCAGGATCGCGCTCTCTGGCAGGTTGACAATCGGCGTGAAGCCATCCACTTCGTACATGCCCAGGTTGGTGATGGTGAATGTGCCACCTGTCAGGTCATCCGGCAGACTGGTCCCAGACACTGCGCGCGAGACCAAAGAGCGGACCTCATGCACGATTTCGATAAGGCTCTTACGGTCGGCATCACGGATGACAGGCACCAATAACCCACGCTCGGTGTCTACCGCCAGCCCAATGTTGATCTGAGGCAGCAGTTTAATCTCCTGGCCGACGACTGTGCTGTTGACCAAAGGATGCTCACGCAGAGCCCTGGCGACGATCATGATCAACAGGTCGTTGTAACTCAGAGAGACATCCTCAGTCTTTTGCAGCTCGGCCTTGAGCTGGGTGCGCAGCGCGACCAGGTTGGTGGCGTCCACCTCAACAAACTCAGTCACACGAGCAACCGTGGCCGAGCTATACGCCATACGTTCGAAAATCACTTTGCGGACGCCTGCCACGGGGACCGTCTCCGCACCAGCCGGCAC
>DAOTYC010000062.1:0-3831 GCA_034435095.1 Anaerolineae bacterium
GGCCAACTGGTGGCCAGCCGGACACATCATCGGTTTCGGCGACACGTTCGTGCACGAGATCCTGGACATGTTGAACGCCATCGCCGACGGTGTACCGGCCAACCCGTCGTTCGCCGATGGGGTGGCCTGCCAGCAAATCCTGGCTGCCGTTGACCTGTCCATCGCCGAACGGCGTTGGGTGAAAGTCAGCGAATTAGACTGATAAAGAGCCGTGGGGAGGAACCATGATTACACGCGAAGAATACGAAGAAGCCAGAAAGACCACCATCGCCATGCTGAACAAAGCCGGCATCGTGCTCACGCCTGAAGAAATGGAGCGCATCGAGGTCGCCGATTGTGGCCTCAACATGTTGAAAACCGTCGGCCTGCAGGTCATCACTTATGTCAATACTGACCGCGTCTGCGCCAAAGAGTTGGTGTTGACCCCGTGGCAATCGTTCCCGGAGCATTGGCATCCGCCGGTCGAGAGCGAGCCCGGCAAAGAAGAGACCTTCCGCTGCCGCTGGGGCGAGGTCTATCTCTACGTGCCCGGCGAGCCGACGCCCAATCCGAAAGGCTTCCCGCCGCCCGGACGCGAACAATATTACACCGTCAAGCACGAGGTCATCCTGCGGCCGGGAGAGCAATACACGCTCTATCCGAACACACCACACTGGTTTCAGGCCGGGCCGGAGGGGGCCATCGTCTCCGAGTTTTCCACGCGCAGCCGCGACGAGACTGACATCTTCAGAGACCCGGACATCAAGCGGCTGCCAGAAGTAGCGGAATGTTGACCTTGGGAGAGTGAGCTTATGCTCGAACGAGAGCCACACGCGAGCGGAGGGCAAGGCCCGCCCCTGCTGCGCACCAGCGGTCTGACCAAGATCTTCGGCGCGACCGTCGCCCTGAACAAGGTGGATTTGGAGGTCGAGCGCGGCCAGGTCGTGGCCGTAGTGGGCGAGAACGGCGCGGGCAAATCAACGCTGAAGAACTTGCTGTGCGGCCTGCTTGAGCCTGACGCGGGTCGCATCGAAATGGACGGCAAGCCCCTCGCCCATTTCAAAGCTGCGGAGCATGGCATTGCCGCAGTGCACCAGGAATTCAGTCTGTTCCAAAGTCTGTCCGTGGCCGAGAACGTGTGCATCAGCGACCTGCCAGGGCGTCGCGGCCTGGTCAATTGGGGCGAGACGCGCACCACCGCCCAACAATATCTGAACATTATCGGCGCACAGCTCAACCTGGACGCGCCGGTCGAGCTGCTCAGCACGGGCGAGCAACAGATGGTCGAAATCGCCAAGGCGCTGCGTCAGGCCGACCGCCTGCTCATCCTCGATGAGCCGACCGCCTCCCTGACCGAGCCGGAGCGTGACCGTCTGTTCGAGGTCATCCGCCGGCTGCGCCAGCGAGGGCTGGGCATTATCTTCATCTCTCACTTCATCGAGGAAGTGTATGAGGTAGCCGACTATATCGTCGTACTGCGCGATGGTCACCGCGTGGGCGGGCGCCCGGCCAGCGAGATGTCGCGGCGCGAGCTGGAAGAACTGATGGTTGGCCGCGTGGTCTCGGAAGGCGAAGTGGACACCGGCGTGCCGACCGATGCCGTCATCCTGAAGGTAGAGCACCTGTCGTCGCCGCCCAAAGTGGCCGATGTGTCATTCGAGGTGCGACAGGGCGAAATCTTGGGGCTCTCGGGGCTGATGGGCGCCGGCCGCACCGAAGTAGTGGAGGCCATATATGGCCTGCGACCGTCCAGCGGCAAAGTATGGCTGGCGGGCAAGCTGGTGGATCAACGCACGCCGCTGAGCATGAAACAACTGGGGGTGGCTTTCGTGCCGGAAGACCGTCGCCGACATGGCCTGTTCGGCGTCCGACCGTTGCGCGAGAATCTGACCGCGGCGGCCATTGACCGGCTGGTGCAACGGCGGCTGCCCGGCTTCGGTTTCGCTGGCGAACGCGACAGCGCGGCGAAACTGGCCGCCGATTTCCGCATCGTGCACCCTGGTCTGGAAGCCTCGGTGCGGTTCCTGAGCGGTGGCAATCAACAAAAGTCGCTGTTGGCCCGTTGGCTGGCCATTGCGCCGCGCGTGTGCATCTTCGATGAACCGACGCGAGGTATTGACATCGGCGCCAAGCAGGAGGTACACGAACTGCTGGGCCGCCTGGCCCGCCAGGGGGCAGCGGTGCTTGTTGTCTCGTCGGAGCTGCCCGAGCTGATGCAGCTTGCCCATCGCATCGTCGTTCTGCGTCAGGGCCGGTCGGTGGCCGAGTTCTCCAGGCCGTTCGACGCGCGTGCCATCATCCAATACGCCGCCTCTGCGGTGCAGGAGGCTCCCCATGGCAGCTAATCGTCAGACTCGCTATTCATTGTCGTCTGTATGGCTCTCCGTGCGCAATGCCCGCTGGCTGCCGGTGTTGCTGGGCATTTTGTTGCTCGGCGTGGTCTTCAGTCAGTTGTCACCCGCCTTCCTGAAGTTCAGGAACCTGCAGAACATCGCTGCCCAGTCCTCGGTGACTGGCATCATGGCTGCGGGGATGACCTTTGTCATCATGACAGCCGGTATTGACATCTCGGTCGGGGCGACGATTTACCTTTCTCTGGTGCTGGGCAATGAAATCGCCCTCAAGAGTACGACACCCTTCGTCGTCTACCTGATTTACCCGCTCAGCATCGTGCTGGGTTCGTTTCTGGGCCTGATCAATGGCCTGTTGAAGGACAGCCTGCGCATCAACCCATTGGTGACCACGCTGGCAACGTACATCATCTATCGCGGCATCGCCACACACATCACCAAAGCCAAGGACATCCATCCGCCGGAAAGCGCACGTTTTCTCGGTATCGGTTCGGTGGCTGGCGTGCCGGCGCCCATTCTGACCGTGCTGGTGGTGGTCATCGTCAGCGCGCTGGTGCTGCGTTACACCCGCTTCGGCCGCTACGTGCTGGCCATCGGCGCGTCGGAAAGCGCAGCATATCAGAGTGGCCTCCCCGTGCGCCAGGTGCTCATCGCCGTTTATGTCATCGCTGGAGCGTGCGCCGGCCTGGCCGGGTTGGTCTTGCTGGGCCGAGTTGGCGCCGTGCAGAACGACATGGGCATCGGCATCGAGTTCACCGTTATCACCGCCGTAGTACTGGGCGGCACGCAACTATCTGGCGGGCGCGGCTCGATTGTCGGCAGCCTGTTGGGCGCGATTTTGTTGGTGATGATCAACAACGGACTCAACCTGATCCATGTGTCGCCGTACATTTATGACATCGTGCGGGGCAGCGTGCTGGTCGGCGCGGTGTTCATTGACCGCCTGTCCACCGCGCAGCGCTCCGTCGCCGGGCCATCGTCGCGTGTGGTTCGGGCGGTCTAAGCCGGAAAGGGGGTGTGTGCACAAAACGGGTACAACGATTCAGCCACAGTCATCAGGTTCGTCAGAACACGCAGGCGCAGGCTTGCAAGAATGCCACTGTCAACCAGTCGGGAAAATGGGTATCGGTTATGAAGGACGATCAGTCCATCGTTCAGTATGGCACAAGGAGGTAATAAGCTATGAACAAACGGTATTGGATGTTGGTATTGGTGATGATTTTCAGCCTGGTGTTCGCGGGTTGGACAGCAGCGGCCACGCCTGAGCAGGCCGCGCAGCCCAAAGAACCCAAAGACATCGTGATCGGCGTCTCGTTGGACAAGCTCTACCTGGGCCGTCAGGCGGAGATGAAGGGCGTGCGTGACGCGGCCAAAGAGATGGGCGTAACCCTGCTGGAGGCCGTCGCCGACAACGACCCACAGCTCCAGAACTCACAAATCGAGTCGTTCATCGCCCAGGGCGTGGATGTCATCATGATCGTAGCCGTTGATATGGAGGCCA
>DAOTYC010000063.1:0-2024 GCA_034435095.1 Anaerolineae bacterium
AGGGCTTTCTTACACTTTCTCGTCAGCGAAAACTTCCTACCTGAAGACCCTTCCGAGAATTTGATTTCACCTTCAGTGACCAAGCGATTACCGCGTCCCATATCGCCTGAAGAAATCGAGGCGCTTCTCGCCGCCCCAGCTGCGGAGAAGGGCGCGCGTGGAATTCGCGATAAGGCCCTGCTGGAGCTTCTATATGCAACAGGAATGCGGGTGACCGAAGTGGTTTCCCTGGAGGTGGATGATGTTAACCTGGCCTCTTCTACCGTGCGTTGTATCGGGAAAGGGGCAAAAGAGCGCATTATCCCCCTTTATTCGAAAGCGGTAAGAGCCCTGGAGGAGTATTTGGAGAAAGGTCGCTTGAGCTTGATCAAAGATTCCGAGGAAAAGGCCCTGTTTGTTAACCATCGAGGCGAGCGTTTGACTAGACAGGGCTTGTGGCTTATTATCAAACGGTACGTCAAACAGGTGGGTATCAGCGATTTGGTCACGCCGCATACCTTGCGCCATTCTTTTGCTACTCACATGCTGAACGGCGGCGCTGACCTGCGCAATGTTCAGAAGTTATTGGGGCATGCCAATATCTCAACGACACAGGTCTACACGCAGGTGTCCAACAAACATCTGCGAGAGGTGTACGACGATTCGCACCCACGCGCTAAATGAGTAACCTTCCCTTTGGAAGGTTGGCGCGATCAACTACTTTGGAAGACACCGTTTGGAAATTGAACGTTTTCAGCAGCGACATTACGAAGAGGCCGTGGCGGCCATCAAACGACATTCGAGCCAATCTCCCGCGATTGGTTTGATCTTGGGCTCTGGGCTAAGCGGTCTGGCTGAAGAGGTTGAAGCGCCGACTGCTATCCCGTACTGTGAGATTGCCCATTTCCCGTGCTCGACAGTCGCTGGCCATGGTGGCCGGCTGATACTGGGTGAGCTGGAGGGCCACCATGTGGCCGTCATGCAGGGTCGCGCCCACTTCTACGAAGGTTATTCGATGCAGCGTGTGACCTTTCCGGTGCGGGTCATGAAATTGCTCGGTGTCGAGACCCTGTTTGTGACGAACGCGGCCGGTGGCTTGAATCCGCAGTTTCAGGTTGGCGACCTGATGCTTATCGCGGATCATATCAACTTACCAGGTATGGCGGGTCTGAACCCCCTGGTGGGGCCCAACGACTCAACCTTTGGCCCTCGTTTCCCAGATATGACCCAGGCTTATGACGCTGAGCTGCGGCTGATCGCCCGGCGGATAGCGGAAGAACAGGAGCTGCCGCTGCGTGAAGGGATATATGCCATGTTGGCTGGCCCGAGCTTCGAAACGCCGGCCGAGGTGCGGCTCCTGCGCTCATTTGGCGCGGATGCTGTCGGCATGTCTACTGTCCCAGAAGTTTTGGTAGCGCGACATTGTGGCTTGCGCGTCCTGGGCCTGTCAGGGATTACGAATATCGCCATCTCTGATTCATTTTCGACGCAAACTGTCAGTCACGAACATGTCCTTGATGCGGGTAGAATTCTGGCGCCTCGGATCGCTCGACTGATCAGGGGCGTGTTGCGAAGTCTGCCTCGACAACAAAACATTGGATATTGTTTGGGGGGCGATAGCGACTGAATGAAAGTCTTCTTGAAGATTATCGTTGATTACGCCACCTGGATTCATGTCATAGGCGTAATTGGCATTCTGTTCTGCCTGCGGGCGGCTTTCATGGCCCGTCGCGAGCGCAGTCTGTCTATCTATACACTGGAGAAGGAGGCTGCCACCAACAAAGAATTCCGCGTGCTGACCATTGGGATGACGATTGCTGCTGGCATGGGCCTGGTCGTGTTCTTGACGGCTGTCGTGGCGCCTCAGGTAACGTTTTCTGAACTCAGAGATGTGGCAGAGACTCCAGCAGCTCTGATATTGCCCACTGTAACGCCGATTGTGGCTACGCCTACTCCTACACCAACCCCCACACCTACCCGGGTGCGCCCGACGCCTCTGCCACTTGTCGTCTTCACTGAGCAAGCGCCGACGCCCATCCCTACAC
>DAOTYC010000064.1:0-3316 GCA_034435095.1 Anaerolineae bacterium
AGAGACCGGCCATGAGCTTGAGGTGGACTTGACCACCGGCCGCATCCGCAACCTGACCACCGGCCAGACCTATCAGGCCAAACCCTATCCGCAGTTCATGATTGACATCATGGAGGCCGGCGGCCTGATGGCAAAAACGGTGCGCGATTTGAAGAAATAGCAAATGAGCGATTGGGCGAATCAGCGGCGAATCAGCGAGGGGGCGGTCCTGCTCGCCGCCCCGTTGAGTTATTATTTGGGAGGGGGCTTAAACCATGACCTATCGTATCGCTGTAATCCCTGGCGATGGCACCGGCCCGGAAGTCATCGCCGAGGGTATGAAAGTATTGGCGGCTGTGGCCGCTAAACACGGTTTCAAGTACGAGGCCGTTACCTATGACCTGGGCGGCGAACGCTACAAACGGACGGGCGAAATCTTGCCTGAGTCGGTGCTGGCAGAGCTGAAGACGTTCGACGTCATCTACCTGGGGGCGATTGGACACCCGGACGTCAGGCCTGGCGTGCTGGAGAAAGGACTGTTGCTTCGCCTGCGCTTCGAGCTTGACCAGTACATCAACCTGCGCCCGGTCAAGCTGTACCCCAACGTGTGGACGCCGATCAAGGACAAAGGCCCGGCAGACATTGACTTTGTCGTGGTGCGCGAGAACACCGAAGGCATCTACACCGGCACAGGCGGCTTTTTCAAGAAAGGCACGCCCGATGAGGTGGCTACTCAGGTGTCCATCAACACCCGCAAGGGAGTCGAGCGTTGCCTGCGCTATGCCTTCGATTATTGCCGCAGGCGCAACAAGGACAAGAAGCTGACTCTGGTGGGCAAAACCAATGTCCTGACCTATGCGTTTGACCTGTGGGAACGTGCTTTCCACGAAATTGGCGAGTGCGATTACCCCGACATCAAGCGCGATTACGCTCACGTTGATGCGACGTGCATGTGGTTTGTGAAGAACCCCGAATGGTTCGATGTCATCGTGACGGACAACATGTTCGGCGACATTATCACCGACCTGGGCGCCATGATCCAGGGCGGCATGGGTATCGCCGCGGGTGGCAACATCAACCCGGAGGGCGTGTCGATGTTTGAGCCCATCGGCGGGTCCGCGCCGCGTTACACCGGTCAGGGCGTCATCAATCCGCTGGCGGCTATTGGCGCGCTCCAGATGCTGCTGGAGCACCTGGGCGAGAAAGAGGCTGCCGCCGATGTGGAGCAGGCCATCATCAAGACCGTAGCCAAAATGCCATCCATGTCCGCCGGCCAGATGGGCATGTCCACGTCGCAGGTGGGCGATTCAGTAGCGAACAGCATCTAGCCGGGGCAGGGCAATGCTCACACCAGCCGTAGGTCGGGTATGGAAATCCGACCTACGGCGGCCCGGTCATTGCAGTTTGTGTATCCTTAGTACGAGAATGACGGTGCGGGCTATTTTTATACCAAAACGGTACACCACCTCATTTCTTTTCTACTTTCCTGGGTGGAATGAATCGCATGGACTGGGATGTGATCGTCGTTGGCGGAGGGATTGGTGGCGCGTCGGCGGCTCTGTTCCTGACGGCGCAAGGCCTGCGGGTCGGTGTGCTGGAGAAAGAACGACTGCCGCGCTACAAGGCCTGCGCCGGCGGATTGCCGCAGCAGGCGCAGAGCCTGTTGCCCCTTTCGCTTGAGCCTGTGACCGAAGTCGTGGTAACCGACGTCATCTACGCGCTGCGACGCGAAAAGCAAGTCAGACAGTCGCTCTACAACAGGCCAGCCATCATGGTCAACCGCGCGGACCTTGATTACTACGTGCTGCAACAATCCGAAGCGGACGTGGTAGACGGGGCCGCAGTCTCTGAGGTGCAAGAACACGACGACCGGGTTTGCGTCCGCACCGCCGACGGGCACAGCTATCAGGCCCGCTACCTCATCGGCGCGGATGGCGCCAACTCGCGCGTGGCCCGCGCGTTGGGTCTGCGTCGCGGCCGGACGATGGGCGCAGCGATTGAGGCCGAGGTCTATCCGCCGACGGAGGTCATGGCCCGTTATCGCCATACGGCCCTGTTTCAGTTCGGCGCAGTCCGTTGGGGCTATGTGTGGATTTTCCCGAAGCGTGACCACCTGTCCGTGGGCATCGGTGCCTTTGGCAAGCCCACCAGCCAGTTGCGAGAGACGTTGTGGCAGGAGATGGCCGCTTTGGGCGTGCCGATGGACGGTGCGTCCTGGCGCGGCCATCCCTTGCCGATTCACCTGCAAGCGGAGCAACTGCACACATCGCGGTGCGTGTTGATCGGCGATGCCGCCGGCCTGGTAGATGCCTTCTTGGGCGAAGGCATACGCTATGCCATGCTCAGCGCACGCATTGCCGCCGAGTCCATCCTGAACGGCAACATCGCCGGCTATTCCGAGCGCATCAGGACCGAGATCAGTGAGGGCCTCGCTCCGGCCCGTACCGCCGCCCGGGCGTTCTACGGTTTCCCCAACCTGTGCTTCTGGTGTGTGGCCCGCAACCCCAATTTGACCCGCGTCTTTCTCGACCTGGTCGCCGGTGACATCACCTATCGCCAGCTCGTGCGACGGCTACCGCTGCTCTTTGTCCAATCGCTCTTGGCGGCAAGGTAGGGGGATGGACAAAATCTGGGAACGTGGTATTCGTCAGCCAATGCGTAGCCTGGGGTCTCTGTAACCATCCTCGACGCCCACAAGGGGCCTGGGCTATCCGCCTGTGCCCGTAGCCAGGCCGCCGGCTCATTCCACTGCCTGCCAGCCTCCGCCGATGGGTGGCGAGAGATAGTGATACGGCACAATTTCACGTGCCCCGCCTGGTGGAATCCAATACAGGTAGATATGTGAGTGGTCAGTCCGGTCGGCGTAGCGCAGACGGATGGCGTGTCGCCCGGCGGCCAGCTCGAGACCGCGTTCATAGTAACTGTCCGCTCTCTCGTTGACCAGCACCAGTTTGTCGTCAACATATAGATAGGCTGCATCGCGCACATCTACACCGAAGATGTAGAATCCTGCTGCCGGTATATCAAGATAGCCCTGCCACTCGACGGTATAGGGCCGTTTAAGTGGGATGAGGTGGAAGTAGAAGTCAATCTGCGGGTCAATGCGCACCAGCTCAGGCGGCGCGGCCCACTGGTCGTTTGGATAGTATGAACCTACCAGCCCGTTGGCCGTCACCGGCGGACCGAACAAGACCTGTGGGGGAACGACGGTCCACTTGCCCACTACGCCGGCTGGCGTCGGCGGCCGCCAGCGAAACTCCAGGCGGCCTGGCCCGTTTACCTGCAAGCTGATGCGCAGGTCGTGTCGGCCGCGCGCCAACATGACCTCGCGCTCCAG
>DAOTYC010000065.1:0-10032 GCA_034435095.1 Anaerolineae bacterium
ATCGAATGTTGTACAATAACTCCGAGCATCGGTCCCTCCGGTAGGTGGTGTCTTGAACCCCTATACTACCAGAAAACCGATGCTCACGCTATTCTCTAAATTGGCGAAAGTACAGTCCATTACTCTCCCGCTAACCTCAACGTTTCTGCTATTACCGTGTCTGTCAGATAAATGCCTTCCCGCCTGAGTTGCTCGATCAGCGGGGCAACTGCCGATATCAATCCACGCTCTTTGGCCCTGAGCAGTACGCCCAACGTGCCAGTGAGTGACAACCCCAATCTCTTGGCATGGCGTCTCGCCAACCGCTCATCAATGATAACCAGGTTTGCGTTGATCTCCTGAGCAAGAGCTATCACCTCTGCTTCACCTCGGTTCAGGTCTGCCAGAAGATCGGCTCGCCGAGGGTCCTTCAATGGCATCACGCAGAGCCAGGCCGCCTCACGAAGTTCTGCTCTGCCTGTCCCTCTCGTCCCGCCCGCGAGTATTTCGGCATGGACTGCTGCGGGCATGACTACCTCACCGTAAAGCTGCTGCAAAAGATTCAGTTTCTCGATCAGCGCCAACGCGATAATAGGGGTGGCGTCCACGACAACACGTCGAGACCGTTCAGGCATTGGCTACGTCCTCAACGATTTCGTCCGGTTCTTGTCCCATCGGCGACAAACCGAACCGGCTGAGTTCGAACATGAAGGCGACCCGGCTCATCCCTGCCAGTTCCGCGGCGACCCCTGTAGACACACGCTCCAACTCGTAAAGTTTCACCGCAAGCAACAGACGCGCCTCAGATTCAAATTCTTGAGGGCTTTTTTTCAGCGAAAGCAATAGATCATCGGAATATGGGATGGTTATGGTTCTTTCGGCCATTGGAATTTACCTCCACACCGGATTATATCTCTCCCTGCGGCAGATGTAAAGAAAAGAGAAATGCTGGGTGCATCCGGAATTCTAGCCTTGTAGGTCGGGTTTCCATACCCGACCTGCGGCGGCAGGTTTGGAAACCTGCCCTACGGCCCCCGTAGGTCGGGTTTCCATACCCGACTGATGGCGTGTATGATAACGACGGAGGCGCGGGAGGGCACGGATTGTGATCCGTCATCTCCTGCGTATCCGCTGTTCTCCCGCCCAGCTGCCGTCCTCAACATGAGAACAGCGGATGCGCAGGAGGGCACGGATTCTGATCCGCCATCTCCCGCGCATCCGTTGTTCTCCCGCCCGCTTGACTTAATCGCCGCTTGTGGGTACAATCTCCTTTGCCTGGACCGAACGACCAGCCAGCCTAGAAATGAGCACCCATGAGCAAAGTCTATATCGCCCTGGACATCGAGACGACCGGCCTCAACCCCGAACGGGATGCCATCATCGAGATCGGCGCAGTGAAGTTTCGCCAGGACCGCACACTGGCCGAATGGTCCAGCCTGGTGAACCCGTTTCGCCCCCTGCCCTACAAGATTCGGCAATTGACCGGCATCTCGCAAGCCGAAGTGGACGCCGCACCGTCGCTGCGCAGCCTGCTGCCCGCCCTGCGCGATTTCGTGCGTGACCTGCCAATCGTAGGCCACAACGTGGCCTTCGACCTGTCGTTCTTCTACGCCGAAAAGCTGTTCCTCGACAACCCCTGCATAGACACGTTCGAGATGGCCAGCATCCTGATACCGCACGCCAGCCGCTACAGCCTGTCCATGCTGACCGACGAGCTCGGCATCCGATTGCCGGCCGCCCATCGCGCCCTGCACGACGCCCGCGCGGCCAAAGACCTGTTCCTGGCCCTGCTCGAGCGCGCCTATGAGATGGACCTGAAGACGCTGCAAGAGATCAACCGCCTGGCCGGGCGCAGCAACTGGCCGCTGCGGGCCGTCTTCCGCGAGATCGAGCAGATGGCCGCGCGCCACGCCTTCACCGGCAGCATCGGCCAGCAATTGCGCGAGAAAGGATTGCTGGACGGGCGCGGCTCAATCCACCTCTTCTCCAGCCGCGAGGAGGAACGGCCATTGCGCCGCGCCGAGGCCCGCCAGCCGGTTGATGTCGAGGCCATCGCCGCCATGCTCGAGCCCGATGGCGCGTTCGCCCGCCAGTTCCCCGGCTACGAATACCGCCCCCAGCAGGTGCACATGCTGCGCACCGTCGCCCAGGCCATGAACGACCGCCAGCACGTGATGATTGAAGCCGGCACCGGCACCGGCAAATCGGTCGCCTATCTGCTGCCGGCCCTGCATTTCGCCGTGCAGAACGGCGAGCACGTCGTCGTCTCGACCAATACCATCAACCTGCAGGATCAATTGTACGGCAAAGACATCCCCGACCTGCAGAAGATACTGCCCTTCGAGGCCAGAGTCGCCCTGCTCAAGGGGCGCTCCAACTACCTGTGTCTGCGCCGCCTCGACCAGTTTCGCCATCGGCCAGACCTGTCCCCCGACGACGTGACCCTGCTGGCGAAGGTGCTGGCCTGGCTGCCCACCACGGCCACCGGCGACCAGGGCGAGCTGTTCCTGCCCAACCCGCAGCAGCGTGCGCGCTGGTCGCAGATCAACGCCAGCGCGGAGACGTGCAGCGCGGAACAGTGTCAGTATCGCCAGAACGGACGCTGCTTCTTCTACCGCGCCCGCTACCGCGCCGAATGCGCCCATCTCATCATCGTCAACCACTCGCTGCTGCTGTCCGACGTGGCCGTGGAGAACCGCGCCCTGCCCGAATACCGCTACCTGATCATAGACGAGGCCCATCATCTGGAAGACACCACCACCCGCCAACTGACCAAACGGCTGGACCATGAGCTGCTGATCGGGCTGATCGAGGAGCTGGGCGTGCGCTCCGGTCAGCGGCGGGCGTTCGGCCTGCTGGCCGAAATGGGTGTGCGCACCCAGAGCGGCCTGCCGCCGACGGTCCGCCGCGAGGTGGAAGACGTGCTGGCAGCCATCGGCCGCGAGGCGGAAGGCATTTTGCCGACCGCCCACACGCTGTTCGACAGCCTGGACAACTATCTGCGCGAGCACGGCGACGAGCGCGAACGCCAGTCGCCCTACGGCCAGAAACTGCGCCTGACGCCGGCGGGGCGGGCGCAGCCGGCCTGGTCGGCGGCCGAGATCGCCGCCGATAACCTGACCATCCAGGTCGGGCGGCTCATCCGCAGGCTGGACCTGCTGCGCTCGGGCCTGAACGAGCTGGCCGAGTACGACATCCCCGACCTGGAACAGGTCGCCGAAGAACTGCGCCTGCACGTCCGCCGCTGGCAGGACCTGCTGGACATGCTCAACGTGATGGTCAACAGGCCGCAGGACAACCTGGTGTACTGGCTGGAGGCGGCAGGCGATGGGCCGGCCTCGCTCAATGCCGCGCCGCTGCACGTCGGCAGCCTGATCCAGCAGCACCTGCTCGACCCCAAAGACTGCGTGGTCATGACCTCGGCCACGCTCACCGCCGATGGGCGGTTCGACTATGTGCAGGCCCGGCTGGGGGCGACCGAAGTGCAGACCGTGGCTGTCGGCTCGCCGTTCGATTATGAAAAATCAACGCTGGTGTGGATCCCGACCGACATCCCCGAACCCAGACAGCCTTTCCATCAGAAGGCGGTCGAGGAGGTCATCCGCGAGCTGAGCCTGGCCCTGGGCGGGCGGACGCTCGTCCTGTTCACAGCGTACAGTCAGTTGCGAGCCACCGCGCGGGCCATCGCCGCCGACCTGGCCGCGCACGAGATCATCGTCTACGAGCAGGGCGACGGCACATCGCGCAACCAGTTGTTGGAGAGCTTCCGCACGGCCTCGCGGGCCGTGTTGCTGGGCACCCGCAGCTTCTGGGAGGGCATTGACATCGTCGGCGAGGCACTGAGCTGCGTGGTGTTGGTGCGCCTGCCCTTCGCCGTGCCGTCCGACCCCATCTTCGCTGCCCGCAGCGAGACGTTCGACGACTCGTTCCGCGAATACTCGCTGCCGGATGCCATCCTCCGTTTCCGGCAGGGCTTTGGCCGCCTGATCCGCACCCACACCGACCGCGGCGTGGTGGTCATTCTCGACAACCGCGTGCTGAACAAATCCTACGGCCAGGCCTTCCTGGACTCATTGCCATCGTGCACCGTGCGCAAGGGGCCGGCGGCCAGCCTGCCCGAAGCCGCCCGCCGCTGGCTCGAAAACCGCCCCGCCATTTGAGTCCCACGTCCTCTTGTGCTACACTTACCTACGTGGAGGTTACGATGGAGACGCAGAACATTACCCTATCCATTCCTAAAGAAGTCAGTAGGTCGGGTTTCCATACCCGACAGCAGGTCGGGTTTCCATACCCGACAGTAGGCGGAGAGAGCGACCGATGCCAAATTTCAGACGGTACTATGTCCCTAATTCC
Source organism: Anaerolineae bacterium (assembly GCA_034435095.1). Taxonomy (GTDB): domain Bacteria; phylum Chloroflexota; class Anaerolineae; order DAOTYC01; family DAOTYC01; genus DAOTYC01. Next base: position 4,333 of record DAOTYC010000065.1, read on the forward strand.
TTGATCTTTGTCACCGTCGTCACTCGCGAGCGTATCCCATACCTGAGTGGCACTGAGGATGTCAATCTGTTTTGGACAACTGTGCGGCGCGTCCGAGAAATCCATCCTTTCCGACTCCTGGCCTACGTAATCCTACCCGATCACTTCCACTGGCTTATGCACATCGCCTCCGAAGACAAAGTTACATTTTCAACCGTGTTGCATAGCGTCAAGCGCAACTATACGCTCAACTTCAAAAGTGAACATGGAATCACCGGCTCCTTTAGTTTGTGGCAGAGTCGCTTTTGGGATCACATAATTAGGGATGAAAATGATTTAAATAAGCATTTCGACTATATTCATTGGAATCCTGTGAAGCACAATTATGTGCGTTGTCCGAACGATTGGGCTCATTCCACATATCGCCATTGGCTTCGACGAGGATATTATGACCCTGGGTGGGGTTGCGATGAGAAACCGGCAGGCATTGCCGATATGGACGTCGAATAGGCAGGTTTGGAAACCTGCCCTACGCCTGTAGGTCGGGTTTCCATACCCGACCGATGGCGGAGAACAGCGGATGCGCGGGAGACGGCGGATCAGGCGGCAGGTTTGGAAACCTGCCTTACCCTTGTAGCCTGTAGGTCGGGTTTCCATACCCGACCGTCGGGTTTCCATGCCCGACTTTCGGCGGCAGGTTTGGAAACCTGCCTTACGCCTGTAGGTCGGGTTTCCATACCCGACCTGCTCAAAGCCCGTCGGGTTGAGGGACCGGGCCCAGCGCGCCACGCCGTTCCTGAATCAGGCTCCAGATGGCCAGGGCCAGCGAAATGATAGCCAGCATGGTGCTGAGGAGGTACGTGTCGTGCAGGGCGGCGACCTGAACGCCGGCGGCGGCCGCGGTGGCCCCGCCGACCGGAACCGCGCTCTGCCGCAGGGCGACACGGGCGGCCCACACGGTGCCCATCACGGCGATGCCGACCGTCTGACCCAGAGTCCTGGTGATGGCGACCAGGCCGGAGGCCACGCCCAGCCGCGTGCGGGGCACACTGCCCATGATCGCACTGTTGTTGGGCGCGTTGAATATCCCGATGCCGATGCCCAAGGGGACGAAGCGCAAGACATAGCCCGGCGCAGTGGTTGCGGTGGTCAGGGTGCTGGCGGCGAAGAAACCCAGCGCGACCATGCTCAGGCCGATGACGATGATCGGCCGCGAGCCAAAACGGTCGGACAGCGAGCCGGCCAACGGCGCGGCAATGCCCATCCCTGCCGGCACAACGACCATCAACAAGCCGACCGACTGCGGGCTGTATTGAAGGATGTTTTGCAGGTAGAACGGAATCAGGATGGTCGTACCGGCGAACGACACGAAAGTCAGGAAGCCGGTGATGAGATTGATGCTGAACAGGCGGTTGCGGAAGAGAGCCAGCGAAATCATCGGTTGAGGGTGGCGCGACTCGATGGAGATGAAGGCGGCCAGGAGTATCAGCCAGGCGACCAGCAGGGCGACGACGCGCGCTTCGGAGAAACCCAGTCGTTGGGCGAAGGTCAGGCCCAGCAGCAGGCACAGCAGGCTGATGCACAGGCTCAGCGCGCCGCCGACGTCGAACCGTTGCCCGCCGGCCGGCCGGATGTCCGGCACGAAGCGCAGGACCATCGCCAGGCCGATGGCGCCCACCGGCAGGTTGACGAAGAAAATCCAGTGCCAGGAGAGCGCGCCAATCAACAGCCCGCCCAGCACCGGGCCGGTGACAATGCCGATCGAGACCATCGTCCCCCCGAAGCCGAGCGCTTTGCCCCGTTCCGTCGGCGGGAACGCCTCGGTCAGGATGGCCGTCCCCAGGGCCAACACGACCGATGCGCCAAGGGCCTGGAGCACGCGGAAGCCGATGAGCCAATACGCTGTGGGCGCCAGGCCGCATAACGCCGAACCGATGGTGAATATCGCAAAGCCGGTCATGTAGAGCGGCTTCTTGCCGATCATGTCGCCCAGCCGGCCCATGCTCGGGATCAGGGTCACCACGGTCAGCAGATAGGCCAGTACGACCCACTGCACGACGGCGAATTCCACGCCGAAGCTCTGCACCAGAGTCGGCAGAGCCACGTTGACGATGCTGCTGTCAATGGTGGACAGGAAAATCCCTGTCGCCACCGCCGCCAGGACGTACCATTTGCGACTGTAATCAACGGTGTGTTGTGTGGTCAAAATCCCATTCCCTTCATGGCATAAAGTCAAAATAGCGAACGCATAGGTGTTCTTGCCGAACGTCACCCGACGATGGTATGCGCGTCGCCCTCTGGCGCGCTGTTCCATGCACCATAGAGTTCGATGCCCTCGTAGCTCTGCCAGGCCCGCGCGCGGAAGTAATAGGTGTGGCCGGGCTCACCCGTGAAGGTATGCGGCCCCGGCGATTTCTTGTTGATCCACGGCCGCCACTGCCCATTGAGCCCGTCCTTGACCTGGATGTCATAGTCGCCGGTCAGCACGCCGTCGGGGGCGGCCTGGGCGTTGACCACGGTCACCGCGAAGGACGGCGAATCGCTCCGTTCGGGCGCGGACGCGCTCACGGTGGGGGCCTGAAAGCAGACAGCAGCATCGAGCCAGACAGCGTTCCAGTCCGGTTTGACTTCGCCCTGCATGTTGATGACCCGCACGAACAGGGTGATGGTCGGCGCGGCGGCATACGCCGCCGTGCGCACACCGTCCTTCCAATCCGGCCAGGCCTTCTGACGGCCGTCATACTCGCCCCAGACGATCTGCGGTTTGTTGGCGTCAGTGCCGCCGAAGGGGTCTATGCCGATTTGAACCAACACTTTGTTGTCGGGGTTGGGCACGGTTGAGCCGACGGCGATGAACGGCCACACCTTGGCCGTGTAGGGGACGCCGGGCGTCGCCGGAATCTGCTGATAGACGCCGGCGATGAACGGATGCCCCAGCCACAGGTTCTGGGCGTAGTTGCCTTCGCTGTGTCGTTCCACCGCCCCGCTGCCGCTGAACGCCGCGGCGTATTCGTGGTCGTTCATGAAGCGCGCTTCCTGGCCGAAGGTGTTGAAGCGCGTCCATTCTTCGGCCACCTGAAGCATGAAGCCATTGTAATCGGCGTATGCGCCGCCCCAACGCTCGAAGCTCCAGTTGCGGGTCAGGTTGCCGGCCGGGCCCTCGGCGTGGCTGACGAGCGGCGTCAGCGCGGCGACGGCGAGAGCCATGACGCCAATTGCGAAGCGCGCAAAGGTGTGCACCATGGGCATATTCGAGACGAGGTGTCCTTTCTGAACAACAAAGTTTTCGTTTTGTTTTACCACCATTGCAGCCAAGAGACAAATGGCCGTTCCCCTGCTTGACATGGGGCGCAAACAGCGCCGTCGCCCCCTCAGTAGGTCGGGTTTCCATACCCGACCTGTGGCGGCAGGTTTGGAAACCTGCCCTACGGCTCGTCTATAGTCTCGGACGCACCCTGACCAGGCCCCTGCTTGACATGGGGCGCAAACAGGCTACAATATGAATGAGCCAGGGCGGGTAGTCGTCCTGGCAATGTGTCTTTTGGACGGAGCTGCGATGTTTGACGTTGATAAAGAGAGTGGGACGACCATCCTGCGGCGCGGCGTGGAGAAGAAGCCGCCGCGGACGTGGACGACCTGGCTGATCGGGCGGCCACTGCCGACGGCGGATGCCCCCCATCAGACGGTGGGCATCCCCATCGGCCTGGCGATTTTTGCCTCGGATGCGCTGTCCTCGACCGCCTACGCCAGCCAGGAAATGTTGTTCATCCTGGCGGCGGCGGGCGTGGGAGCGTTTGGGTTCGCCGTGCCGATTTCCTGGGTGATTGCCGGCTTGCTGGCTATTGTGGTGCTGTCATACGAGCAGATCATCCACGCCTACCCGGAGGGCGGCGGGGCCTACATCGTGGCGCGCGACAACCTGGGGGAGTTGGCCGCCCTGGTGGCCGGCGCGGCCTTACTGACAGATTACATCTTGACCGTGGCGGTGTCAATTTCTGCCGGGGTGGCCGAAATCGTGTCGGCTTTTCCGGAGCTGTTCTCCATGCGCGTGTTGTTGGCGGTGTCGTTGGTGTTGATCATCATGCTGATCAACCTGAGGGGCGTCCGAGAGTCGGGAACGGTGTTTGCCATTCCGACGTTCTTCTTCTTGCTGATGATCGTGACCACGGTGGGAGTTTCTTTTTACAGATATTTGACCGGCAGCCTGGGGCAGGTCAGCGACCCGCCCGAATTGGAGGTGGCCCACTCGCTGGCTGCGGTCACGCCGTTTCTGCTGCTGCACGCTTTTTCCAGCGGCACGACCGCTTTGACCGGCGTGGAGGCCATTTCTAATGGGACAACGGCCTTCAAGGAGCCGCGCAGCCGCAACGCGGGCATCACGTTGATCCTGATGGCCGTCATTTTGGGCAGCCTGTTTCTATCCATCACCTTCCTGGCCGTTCAGGTCGGGGCAATACCCGCTGAAACCGAGACGGTCATTTCCCAGTTGGCGCGGACGGCATTTGGTGGTAGAGGCACGCTCTATTTGGCGATGATCGCCGGCACAACGGTCATCTTGATTATGGCAGCGAACACGTCGTTCAATGGCTTCCCTCGCCTGAGCGCGATCATCGCCGCCGACGGGTTCCTGCCTCGTCAGTTGACCTATCGCGGCAGTCGGCTGGTCCATTCACGGGGGATCATGATGCTGGCGATATTCGCCGCCCTTTTGATCGCGGTTTTCAATGCCAGCGTGACCAGCCTGATCCCGCTCTATGCCATAGGCGTCTTCTTGTCGTTCACGTTGGCGCAGGCCGGCATGGCCCATCGCTGGTGGAAGGTGGGTCGCATCCCGCCCGGCGCGGAGAGGAAAGAGCTGGGGTCTGTCTTGCACTATAAGTCCGGCTGGCAACTCAGGATGGCAGCCAATGGCCTGGGCGCTTTCAGCACGGCGGTGGTGACGTTGGTGTTCGCGGTGACGAAGTTTACCCATGGAGCATGGATCGTGTTGATCCTGACGCCGGCGCTGGTGTGGATGTTTATCGCCATTCATCGCCACTATCGCCATCTGGCCCGGCAACTCAGCCTGGATGATTACAGCGAACCGCCACAGACGTCGCGCCACCGCGTCTTGCTGCCCATCGGCGGGGTGCACAAGGGCTCGCTGATGGCGTTGAGCTATGCGCGGCTGCTGTCGGATGACGTGACGGCCGTCCACGTGTCAACGGATGCCGCGGAGGCCGAACGGTTGCAGCGCAAGTGGGAGGAATGGGGAGAAGGCGTGAGGCTGGTGATTCTGGAGTCTCCCTATCGGCGCATGTTGGAGCCGTTGTTGGAATACATCGAAGAGCTGATCGCCAGGCGGCAGCCGAACGAAATGATTACGGTCGTCGTGCCGCAGTTCGTGCCGTCCAACTGGTGGGCCAATTTGCTGCACATGCAGACGGCGGTGATCCTGCGGCTGGCGTTGATGTTTCGGCCCGGTATCGTCATTACCGATGTGCCGTACCATGTTGAGGATTGACACAATGACGGCAATGTCCTAAACTGTCATTCTGAGCTGCCCCCTGGCGCGCGGGCGCGCCGCTCATGGGGGGAGAAACACCGCCGACTGTCATTGCGAGGAGCCCGCAGGGCGACGAAGCAATGTAGCATAGCCCCTTGTGGGCGTTACGGGCACAAGGCCCTATGCTACGCCTGCCAACCCGGAGATTGCTTCGCTTCGCTCGCAGCAATGTAGCA
>DAOTYC010000066.1:0-11306 GCA_034435095.1 Anaerolineae bacterium
GGGCTGTGATCTGGCATCCTGACCACCTCAGAAACTTCTGTGGATGATGTGGGCTGTGGAAGAGGGAGAGGCGCGCAAGGGCTTCTCCCTCTTTTGTTGTGGTGATTGAATGCGGAGGCAGCAATACTTGACGGTTTTGTCAAACTGTGCTATAATTTCCATCAGGGTATGGAAGTTTCCTCGAATAACGCTGGTCGAACGGGCCGTTGAGGTAGACATGCCTGGCGGCTTTTTTTGTTATTCTCGCCGTATGTTGACACAAGGAGGTAAGTCAGGAATGTCGGGCGACAGGATCAGTGGAAGCGTCAAATGGTTTAACAACTCAAAAGGCTATGGCTTCATAGCCCTGGACACGGGACAGGAGGTTTTCGTACACTACTCAGCGATTCGAGGAAGCGGCTACAAATCGCTCGATGAAGGGGAACGGGTCGAGTTGTCGGTCGAGAACGATTCCAAGGGCCCTCGGGCGTCAGATGTGGTCAGGTTGAACCCCAGGCCGCCCAGGCCGCGGCAGCCAGGTTCAGGTGAGGCGCAGTACTAGAGCCGCAGAGCGATCGGGCTGACACCGTCAAGGTTCAGACAACGATTTTGAAGTTCCGGTCACAAAACGTGAACGGAACTTTTTGATTTTGTCGCCAGATCATGGCGATTGCCATCAGGAGGGATGATGTGCTGACCAGTGAGGCGTTTTATGATCGGCTTGCCCGACTGTACGACATCATGAACGACTGGCAGGTCAGGCTGGCCTACGAGGGGCCGTTCATACGGCGGGTGCTGGATGCCTACGGCGCACGCCGGGTGCTCGACGCGGCCTGTGGGACGGGCCAACACGTGTTGGCCTTGCGCCGTTGGGGATACGACGCTGTCGGCGCCGATGCCAGCCCGCAGATGGTGCGCCAGGCGCAGGGCAATGCCCTGGCCGCGCAGGCCGATGCCTCATTCATCGTGGCCTCGTTCGACGCCCTGCCCCAGGTCCCTGGCGCGCCCTTCGATGCCGTGCTGTGCCTGGGCAATTCACTGCCCCACGTCGAAAGCCAGGCGGCCCTCGACGACGCATTGGCCGGCATGAAGCGCGCCCTGCGGCCAGGCGGCGTGTTGCTGCTGCACAATCTGAACTACGACCGGCGCTGGGTGCAGCGGCCGCGTTTCTTGAAGCTCGACGCCGGTATGCTTGACGGACGCGAGGTGCTGGTCTGGCGTATGGCCGACTACGGCGAAGCGACCATTACCTTTCACACCGCGCTGTTCGAGAAGGATGAGAATGGCCGCTGGAGTGTGCAGGTAGACAGCACCCCCCAACTGCCGCTGTTCCGCGCCGACCTGGAGGAGCGGCTGCGGCGGGTCGGCTTTGCCCAGGTGCGGGTCTATGGCAACCTGCGCGGCGAGCCCTTCGACGCCGAAAAATCAGAGGATTTGGTTCTGATCGCCATAAGTAAAGAGTGAGAGGTATCAGAATGCGGAGGTTTTGGGTCAAATGAAAGCAAAAGGTTTGGTCAAGACATTGATGACATGCCTGGCGGTGCTTGTCCTGCTGGGGATGTTCGCATGGGCCGTCAGAGGAGTGGCCCTGGCGGCTGACATGTGGCCTGGCACTGTGGGCAGCAATGACGCCTACTTTTTCGACAAGCGCAACAAAGTCTTGATTCACGGCACACTGCCCGGCCAGATTATCACTGTCTATGGCGTAGACGGCTCGGAGACGCCCATCTTCGATACGCAGGGCCGACCCAGCGGCCAACACGCTGGCGATTACCTGGCGCCAACCGACGGCAAACTGCTGGAAATCTATATCCCGCTGTCGCCTGTGGTTGAAGGGCCACACGCCCGCGTAAGCCGATTGTTCTTGTGGAGCCCCAACGATGGTTGGACGCTCATTGCCTCATTGGCGCCGCTGGAATCGTTTCCCGACACACACGTCTGGGTGAGGTGATGGGGGAGTCCTATCCTGTGCCGGCTGCGGAGACGCGCGTCCAAACGCGCGTCTCCAACTCTCTTTTCATTGCCACCGCTGCCCGCGCCGATACGGTCGAGGCAGCCAGGGCGTTCATTGAGCGCGTCCGGCAGGAGCACGCCAGGGCGACGCACCATGTGTACGCCTTCGTCGTCGGGCATGGCGCCAGCGTCATCGAGGGCTGTCACGACGATGGCGAACCCGCTGGCACGGCGGGCCGGCCTGTATTGGCGGTGTTGCGCGGCAGTGGGCTCGGCGACGCCGTGGTCGTGGTCACCCGCTACTTCGGCGGCACCAAGCTCGGCACGGGTGGGCTGGTCCGCGCCTATGGCGATGCGGCGCGAGCGGTGCTGGATGCGCTGCCCCGCACCCTCAAGATGGAGCTGTGCCAGGTGGAACTCACCTGCTCTTACGCCCACTACGCCGCTGTTCGACGGCTGATCGAGCAATTCAAGGGTCAGATACTGGACGAGCGATTTGACGCCGCCGTGCATCTCCGCGTCAGTCTGGCCGCGGATGACGCCGCGCCGTTCAGCCAGGCTGTCGCCGGGTGGGGCACGCGGGTGCATCCAGAATTTTAGGCGAGTCAGCAGTTGCGTCATGCTGAGCGAAGCGAAGCATCTCGCGCCGCACGAGGAGCGGAGATTCTTCGGCGCTGCCGCGCCTCAGAATGACGGCGGCTATGGCGGCTGGGCCGAAGGCGAAGCATCTCGCGCCGCAGTCCCTGTAGGTCGGGTTTCCATACCCGACCTACGGCGGCTGGATGCACCCCAGGGAGCGTGTCACCCCGGCCGCCAGCGCCGCAGGGCGGTGACCACGTTGGCGGGCAGCGGCTCGGCGCTCAGCCGCCGCAGAAAATCGAGGATCATCTGCATCGAGATGCCCTGCGAATGGGCGGCGGCCAGGGCACTGCGGGTGATGCGATAGGTCGCGCCGCCGATCAGCTCCTCCACTGGTTGGGCAAAGCGCGCGGTCTGGAACTGCTCATACAGGCGCGCGCCCGGCTCAAAGTGCACGGTGAAATCGGGCCACACGGCCAGGGTCGGTGGCGGGGCTTCGACGGCCGGCGGCGGTTCGGCTTTGCCGAGCAGCGCGTGGCCCGCCGGGGCGAGCCGGAATGCGGCCAGGACCTCGCCCTCATAGCCCAGGTCAACCACGCCCAGCCAGAACAGCGGCCCACTCAGCAGATGGACGATCAGGCGCGCTTCCACGGCGTCCCAGCAGGCAAAGTCCATCAGGTACTCGCCGGTGGCTGCGTCGCGGATGTACCACGAGCGGTAATCCCCGTCGGGCCGCGCGAAATCCGGGTCTACCGTCTTCACCGCGTCCACCAGAGACTCGACCGACAGCCAGGCGTCGAGCGGGCAGGCCTCGGTCGGGCAGCGCGCCAGATGGCCGAGCACTGCCTGTCGTGGCCGCAGCGGGTCGTTTCGCCAGCCGGTCTCCTCAATGATCAGCTCGGGGATGTGCCGCAGCTCATCCCAGGTCGCATCGGCCCGCCAGACGGCCTGCAGATGATAGAGCTGCCGCTCCGGTAGCCATTTGAGCCACTCACGGGCCGAGACCGGATTGGGGCGCAGCCGTCGGCCGGCATCGTAGAGCAGGTCGGCCTGGCGCGCCAGATGCAGCACAAAATCGAGGTAATCGCCTGATTCCGTCAACCGCAGGTCCGCAGCGAGCGCATCGCGCGCCGCCCGTTGCCGCGCCGGCTCGGTGGGCAGTGGACGCATCTGCAACCGCACCAGCAGGTGAAACATGTCGTTGAGCAGTTGCGTGCCATGCGACCGTGCCTGCGCCGGCGGATCGGCCGACCTCACCGAGAAACGCGGCGGAACGACCTCCACGGCCGGCAGGAGCGGCATCAGGTCAGAGGGGACGTACACAAACTGGGCGCGATAGCCGCTGCCCACGTCGTGAAAAGTGAGGTAGACCAGCCCCATGAACCACAGGCTTTCGGTGGCGTTTTCCGGCGACAGCCAGGGCCGTTCGCGTTCCAGGCGGCCCGGCCCGAAGGTGCGCGGTTTGCCGAAGCGGTGAAAGAAGATGTGGGCCTTCATCTGCCCGCCGGCCCGCAGCAGCGCATCAAGCGCCGCGCGCGCCTCCTCGCTCAACCGCGACAACGCCCAGTCTGTGGCCGCGGGGTCGAGCAGATGTGCCGTCAGCTCGTCCACCGCTGCCGGCTGGCGAGTGGCTTGCAGATCAAACCCCCGTGCCCTGGCGATGGCGCGCAACATGGCCAGGTCATAGTCCACGATGCTGTTGTGCAGGTTGCGCAACATAGGTCTACATCATGAGAAAAACAGCCCGCCGTCCACCAATAGCGGCGTGTTGGTGATGAACGACGAGTCGTCGGACACCAGGAACAGGATGGCGCGGGCGCAATCTTCCGCCGTGCCGGCCCGGCCGATGGGCTGCGCCTCTTCGTGGAACCAGCGGCGGGTGGCTTCGGGGTCGGGGCTGCTCTCAATGAAGGCGTCGGACATCGGCGTGACGATGTTGCCGGGCACGATGGTGTTGGCGCGGATGCCGTCCTTTGCGTGTTCCAACGCGACTGCGTGCGTCCACGACCAGGCGGCGGCTTTGCTGGCGCAGTAGATGGGCGCGACATTGGTGGGGATGAACGCCGCCCGCGAAGCGGTGGTCACGATGGCCCCGCCGCCGGCGCGCACCATGTGCGGGATGGCGTGTTTGCAGCAGAAGAACACGCCTTTGACATTGACTGCCATGACCCGGTCGAACTCTTCCTCGGTCAGGTCGAGCGTCGCTGTGCCCGACTGGATGCCGGCGTTGTTGACCAGGATGTCCAGTCGGCCGAACGTCTGCACGGCCGTGTCCATGACACGGCGGCAATCGGCTTCCAGTGCGACATCCGCCTGGACGAAGATCGCCTGGCCGCCCGCCGAGCGGATGGCCGCCACGACCGCTTCGGCGCCGGCGACGTTGTGATTGGCGACCACGACGACTTTGGCCCCTTCGCGGGCCAGCAACTGCGCCGTCGCCGCCCCGATGCCGCTCGAAGCGCCGGTCACCACTGCCACCTTGCCGTCCAATTTGCCCATAAGCTGTGCCCTCCTCCGCTCTATGCTGGTGCTCATTCGTTCATTGGGGATTGATTATAGCCGAACCGCGCCGGCTCGCCAAACATTGGGGATATTTCTGTGTAAAGGCCACAGCTTCGCGCCTGCGCATCCAAAGCGACGAAGACGTTGAAGAGGCGGCAGGTTAGTTCGTGGCCGACCTGAGAGTGCGCCCAAGCCGGCAAGGCTGACCTCATCGTGACCTACGACAAACACCTGCTCAGGTTGAAACGACATGAGATGGCCGGAATTATCCACCCGCGAGACCTGTTATATTTTGGCCTGCAGCGGTGAGTCGGTTTTTTGATTCGATCCTTTCGCCTGCGGCAGATGCTTCGTCTGCGGCAGATGCTTTGCTTCGCTCAGCATGACGGGGGTGGCAGGTCAGGTGGCCTGCTCTGCCCGTTCGACCACGGCGTGGATGCGGCGGCGGATGTCTGCGGGCAGTGGTTCGGGGACATGTTCGGCCAGGATGCGCTCGATGCGTTCGGCGGCCCGCTCGGTCAACGATTTCTCGCCTGCGCTGACCCAGTTGGCGTAACAATCGCGCTCAAACAACGTGGGGTACCAGTGCTCGCGGTAGTGGGCGCGGGTGTGCTCCGTCGCCAGGAACTGGCCGTCCGGGCCAATCTCGTCAATCAGGTCGAGGGCCAGCGTTTCATCGGTGACCGGCAGCGGCGCCAGGAAATGCTCGATCCAGCCGACCATCTCGTCGCACAGGGCCAGTTGGGTGAGCGAGCCGCACAGGCCCGATTCCAGATAGCCCATGTCGTGGATGAGGTTTACCCCGCCCAGCGAGGCGGCCAGCAAGGTCAGGGCCGCCTCCGCCGCCGCCTGTTGGTCGGGCAGCTTGGCCTCGCTCATGCCCCCTTCGCCAAACATCGGCAGGCGATAGTAGTGGGCCATCTCATGCGCCAGGCCCTTGGTTTCCGGCGCACAATAGGGGCTGACCATGGTGCGCATGTCCAGCGCGTCGCCGGCGAAGCCCGGTGCGATGAACGGCGCGCCCTCGCGCTTGAGCTGCGAGAGCACCAGGCCGGTCAGCGTGGCCGCGCCGGCCAACGCCTGACAGCCGGCCGGCGTGATCGGCCCATTGATGCCGCCGGTGACGACCGGAATGTACAGTGCGGGCAGGCCCTTGTCGGCCAGGAACAGCAGCTTCTGGAGCGATTCGGCGTTGTGCCGCAGCGCGCTGGTGACGTTGATGTAGCAGGCCACAAATGGCCGCTGACGTAGTTCCTCCGCCCCGCCGGCCACGATCTCGGCCATCTCGACGGCGTCGGGGCAGCCGCCGAAGTCGTTGTTGACGAATATCAGCGGCTTGGCCGTGTGGTTGAGCATCACTTCCATGACGTAGCGGTCGAAGATGTGGGCCGGTACGTCCGACGGGCTGAACATGGACATCACGAAATCCACGTGAGGCAAAGCGTCGCACACGGTCATCGCCTCGACCACGTCGTGCAGCACCGCCTGTCGCCGCTCGCCGGTGCGGTGGTCGCGGATGAACAGGCAGTCGGAGCCGGTGCCATAGTAGCAGCGGTAGCCCTCCAGAAAGAGGGCGGGACGGCCGGTGCGGTCGTGCAGGGTCACCCGTTTGGGCACGGTGCTGAACGCCTTCTCCACCAGGCCGGCCGGAATGCGCACGCGGTTGCCCTCGGAGACGAACGCACCGGCCCGGCGCAGCAGCTCGACTGCCGCCGGTTCAAACAGGCGGACGCCCGTCCGCGCCAGGATTTCGAGGCTGGCGCAATGGATGCGCTCGCATTGCTCCGGCGAGAGCCGGTGAAACTGCGCACTGCCGAAGGCGCGGTCATTGACACGAATATCGGACATTGGTCTGACACCTCTCTGTTTTGGGATAATGGGCGTGGGGCCATCCTGCGGCTCAGCATGACCGGCGGGGGCGGCGGGCGGCCTACACGCGGTTCACCGGGAATTGAGGCGTCTGCCCGTTCAGCACCGCCACAATGTCCTGGGTGACCAGCGACATCGCCACCAGGGCTTCTTCGGTGTGAGAAGACATGTGCGGCGTGAGCACCACATTTTCCATGTGCAGGAGCGGACTGTCTGGCGGCAGCGGTTCGACCTCGTAGACGTCCAGGCCTGCGCCGGCGATGCGGCCGGCTTGCAGAGCAGCGATGAGCGCGGCCTCATTGACCACCTTGCCGCGGGCCAGGTTCAGCAGGTAAGCCGTCGGCTTCATCAGGTTCAACTCCCGTTCGCCGATCAGGTGTTCCGTCTCCGGCAGCAGAGGCACGTGAAGCGTGACAAAATCGGATGCTTTCAGCAGGTCATCGAGCGGGCAGTGCCTGCCGCCCAATTCCTCGACCCGCGCGTTGGGCCGCACATCGGAGTACAGAATCTCCATGTTAAAGCCCAGGCGGGCAATTTCAGCGACGCGCGCGCCGATGCGTCCGCTACCGATGATGCCCAGCGTCTTGCCCTTCAGCTCGCGGCCCTGGAAGTCGCCCTGTTCCCGCCACTTGCCGCGGCGCATGAGGCGGTCTGTCCGCACCACGAGCTTGGCCAGGGCCAGCATCAGGGCGATGGTGTGCTCGGCCACCGGCTCAACGGTCGCCAGGGGCGTGTTGACCACCCAGATGCCCAGTTCGGTTGCGGCGGCGATGTCAATGTTGTCCACGCCGACTCCATGCCGACCGACGACCTTCAGTTGGGGGGCGTTCTCCATGACCCGCCGCGAGATAAAGCCCCGCGCGCGCACGGCGATGCCCTGCACATCACGGGCGTCCTCGACCAGTGTGTCCTCGTCAATGCCTCGGGCGAAGACGATTTCCGCCTTCTCCTTGAGCAGCTCCATGCCCCGCGGATGAAAGGGGTCAAGCAGCAGTACCTTCGGTTTGCTCATCGGTTGGTTCTCCTCTTCTCAGTTGATAGATAATTGCCTGGAACGCAATTGGCCGCAACCGGCCTGTATGTCGGCGCCGCGTCCCAGTCGAACGGTGACCGGAATGCCCCAGCTTTCCAATACCCCACGGAACCGCTCCACCTGCTCTCGCGGCGAGCGTGAACGCGCATAGCTGGCCGCGGTCCTGCTGCACTCCGCCGCGCCAGGATTCAGCGGGATCAGGTTCACGTGGCACAACAGGCCGCTCAGCAGCCGGGCCAGTGATTGGGCCTGCTCCACCGCATCATTGAGGCCGTCAATGAGTGCATATTCAAACGTGACGCGCCGACTGGTCCGCTCCACATACCGCCGGCAGGCGGCCAACACCTGGCGCAGCGGATAGCGGCGATTGAGCGGCACCAGTTCATCGCGCAGCGCATCGTCCGCTGCATGTAATGAGACAGACAGGCCGATTGGCAGGCGTTCCTGGCTCAGCCGGTCGATGCCGGGCACCACGCCGGCGGTGGACAGGGTGATGCGGCGCGCGCCCAGAGCGAAGCCCGTTTCGTCGTGCCAGGTCTCGATGGCCTGCCAGACGTTGTCGTAGTTCAGCAGCGGCTCACCCATGCCCATCAACACGATGTGGGTCACACGCTCGCCTCGTGGGCTCAGCGATCGGGCGAAGAACAGGGCCTGTTCGACGATTTCGCCGGCCGACAGGTCGCGCCGGAACCCCGACTGGCCGGTGGCGCAGAATGGGCAGCCGATGGCGCAGCCCACCTGCGAGGAGATGCACACCGTGCGGCGACGCTGGTAGCGCATCAGCACGCTTTCGATGGTCTCGCCATCCGGCAGGCGGAAGAGCACTTTTTGGGTGTCGCCGCGGCCCGACACGGTTTGGCCGATTGCTTGCAGGCCAGGGAACACGAACCGGTTGCTCAGCTCTGCACGCAGGTCGCGCGGCAGGTTTGTCAGCGAGGCGATGTCCGGCGCAAGCGAACGGTATATCCCTTCCCAGACCTGACCGACGCGGTAGGATGGTGCGCCCATGGCGGCAAGCTCCGCCCCGAGCTGTGCTTTGGGCAGGTCACATAACAGTCGTTTGGCGATAACCTGATCAGGCATGTGCATAGGCGAATGGGTGGCGCCCCTCATGGTGCATTCCCGGTTAACAGTGGCCTCATTTTACTCCAATTTGACGATGGATGTCAATGTGCCCCTGCACTGGGGGGCATTCAGAATTCCAGGCGAGTCGTAGGGCAGGTTTCCAAACCTGCCGCCGTAGGTCGGGTGTGGAAACCCGACCTACGGCTGAGGGGGCGACGGCGCAGCGAAGCAATATCCGGGTTGGCGGCTGTAGCATAGGGCCTTGTGCCCGTTACGCCCACAAGGGGCTATGCTACATGCCTTCGTCGCTTCCCCCATGGGCGGCGCGCCCACGCGCCGCGGGGGAGCTCAGCATGACAGGTGGGGGCGCCGCCGTCACCTACCGGCCGGCCACGTCCGCGGCTGATGCCCTCCGCTTTCAGGCGGGCCGTTCACCGCGTGCGCCACGCCTGCAACAGCGACGAGAGGTCGTCGAATACCCAGTCGGGCTGCAGGCCTGACCGCGCCAGGTCTTCGCGCGAGGACGCGCCACTCAGCACCAGGACTGTGGCGATGCCGAGTCGTTGGCCGCCTAGGACATCGGTCTCCACGCGGTCGCCGAGCATGGCGGCGCCCTCGCGGCCGAGGCCCAACCGTTCCAGGGCGATTTCCAGCAGGGTTGTCTCTGGCTTGCCGATAATGAACGGCGATACGCCGGTCGCCGCCTCTAACGCTTTCAGAATGGCGCCGTTGCCCGGAATTTGTCCTTCCTCGACGGGCAGCGTCACATCGGGGTTCGTGCCGATGAACTTTGCGCCGGCGCGGATGGCCAGGGCAGCCCATTTCAACATCTCGAAGGTCAGTTGGCGGTTCATGCCGACGACCACGTAGTCGCCGCCACGATCGACCAGCGTGAAACCTCTGTCCAACAGCGCGGTGCGCAGGCCATTTTCGCCGATGAAATGGACCGCTGCGCCGGCCGGCGCGACGCGCGACAGGTAATCGGCGGCCGCGATGCCCGACGTCAAGACATGCTGGGGCGTCACGTGGATGCCCATTTGCCCCACCTTGGCGACATATTCTTCGGGCGTCAGGGTGGAGTTGTTGGTCACCAGCATAAAGGGTACGCGCTCCTCTTGCAGCGCGGCAATCCACTCGGCGGCGCCCGGCAGCCGACGGTTTCCATGATACAACACGCCATCCATGTCTATGAGCCAGTGATGAATCTCTCGCAATGTCTTCATGCTTCCTTAAGGGCCCTCTTTCCAGATCGGTATTCAGTATTTTGGGTCGCCTGCCCATCAGCGAGCCTGTTCCGCTGTGGCGCGCTCAGCCAGGCAGCCGCCTGTCTGCCCGAACCGGCCGACCCGGCCTGCATTATACCACTACAGGCTGTCTTTGCCTATGCTGGATGTCCGGCCTCACTCTAGAATTGACACACAGGATGGTTTGGGTTACAATGCATCCAGTCACAATATCTCAGGCAGGCCTTTTCTCATCGTTCACTCCTGGAGGTGCACACTGTGCTGATCAGATCGCTGGCCGTGGGGCCCATTCAGACGAATTGTTACATCATTGGCGATGAACGCAGCCGACAGGGGGCCGTCATTGACCCAGGCGGCGATGCGCCGGACATTTTAGCAGCCGTTCAGGATACGGGATTGAGCATCGCGTATGTGATCAACACACACGCGCACTTTGACCACATCCTGGCCGATGCTGAGATCATCGCGGCGACGGGGGCGAAACTGGCCCTGCATCGGCTGGATGCGCGGTTGCTGGCACAGGGCGGCGGCGCAGCCCTGTTTGGCCTGCGCGGGCCGAATGGCCTGACGCCTGACCTTTTCCTCGACGAGGGCGACACGGTGACATTGGGCGACCTGCGCCTCCAGGTGCTTCACACGCCGGGCCACAGTCCGGGTGGAATCTGCCTCTATGCCCCTGCTGCCCACGCGCTCTTCAGCGGCGACCTGCTCTTCTATCAGGGCATCGGCCGCACCGACCTCGACGGCGGGGACTACCAGACCATCCTGCGCAGCCTGGAGCGCGTGCTGGCACTGCCCGATCAGACGGTGGTTTACCCGGGGCATGGCCCGCAGACGACCATCGGCGATGAGAAGGAAAACAATCCGTTTTTCGGGTGAGCTCTCTTATCCTCAGGTGGAACGCTGTCCTTCACCGGCAGGCCGCTGTGAGGTCGTAGCATAGGGCCTTGTGCCCGTGACGCCCGCGAGGGGCTACGCTACACATCCGTTGACAGCACGCCTCTCCCCCGTCATGCTGAGCCGCAGGCGAAGCATCTTAAACCACGAAGCACACGAAGGGCACGAAGCTAATCAATGTTTGC
>DAOTYC010000067.1:0-24218 GCA_034435095.1 Anaerolineae bacterium
GACCAGAGCGGCGGCCAGATGGGCCAAAGTGAAGGTCTTGCCGCTGCCGGGCACAGCCGACACGCCCATCTTCCCGCGGCGATAGCTCAGCACGACTTTCTGGGATGGCCGTGGCTCAAACATGGGCTCTGTCCGCCTCCTCGAACAGCCGCCGCTTCACCCGGTTAAAGGCAACCAGCAGAGGCCCGCTTTCTTCGTAGCCCCCTTCGTTCAGCCGGCTGATGCCCAAATACACCTGTTTGCGACAGCGTCGCAGCAGCCCTGTGACCAGGCGATGGAGCGCCGTCTGACGGGCCTCGAATTCGTGGGCCTCGGTCCACAGTTCGCCTGGCGTCCAGTTGCGACTGAGGACGTAAGGATGGGTCAGCGGCTGGTAGATGCGTTCCCACCAGCCACTGCTGCTCACATTGAGCCAGAACTGGTAATCCACCGGGCGGTTGTACATCAAGAACGTGTAAGCCGGCGCCAGCAACACGGCCTCTTCGGGCTGGAACCTCCAGCCCCATTCGTATTGGGCGGCCAGGACGCCCTGTCGCACCATGTCCACATATTCCTGTCCAATCGTCCGCCCCGCCGGCAGCTCGGACGCGCTGACGACCTGCCGGAAGCGCCGCACCGATTCGACCAGGTTGGCGGCCTGGGCGGCCGCGTCGAGGTCATCGTGAAAGCCAAACCCCTTGCGCGACAGCAGCTCATCGAAAATGAGGCTGAAGAAGTGATCCAGTTCAGCCCAAACCCCACTCTGGCGGTAATTATCCAGCCATTGTCGCAGCGACTCGTAACGTTCTCCCAGCGAGTAGGTCAGCCGTTCCTGAGCCTCCACTTCCAGGTCGTCAAAGGACGCCAGGTATGGCGTCCCATCGCGCGGGCGATAAAGGATTCTCGTCAGGAGGTTGGCGCGCACCCAGTCCAGGCCGGACAGGGCCTGCAGCATGGCCTGGGCCACTTCCTCGGCGGAGGGCGCCATGTTCCAGTGCGAATGAGCCAGCAGCGCCAGGGTCAACAGACAGCGCGTGGCCGGTTCGTCACACAGGGCGCGCGAAGGGCGGTGGGAACGAACCTGCACGCCATACTGGCGCAGGCGGTCGGTCAGCATGAAGCGCAGCGCGTCGCTCAGGAACGGAGCCAGTATGGCGATTTCGTTCGGCGGGACCTGCTCTTGGTTGATTAGCCTGGCGACCTCTTGTGCGGCCAGGTCCAGCACCTGTGTCTGGAAGCGTGGCGTGATGTCCAACAGTGAGCCGTCCGAAAGGATGGAAAAGGCGCGACCTGCCTGCCCTTGAGGTATGGTCGTCGAACGGCCCAGCGCAAGGGAGAGATGGGCGCGCAGAGCATTCATGTCAGCGGACATAATGTGAGAATCGGCAAGGGCTACTGTCTCGCGGCAGACTTCCCTCAGGGTATACGCGCTCGTTGGGTCTGCGCCCAGAAAGGCGCGGTAGCCGCCTTCACTGTCGTACAAGATGATTGCCGATTCGCAACGGGACAGCCACTCACGCAGCAGGTCGTGGATAACCGGTGGGTTCTCCTCCACGTTGTCGGCGATGAGGTGCCGGTATTTGTCGAACAGATAGGAGCGGAACGCCTCGAGCGGCAGCAGGTGTCGAACAAATACCTCGAGCTGGAGCGAGAAGTCCAGCAGGTTGTGGCGCAGGCAGTATCTGCGGAAATCGAGGGCGCGCTCCTGCGCCTGCTCGAAGACGCGCAGACGGCTCGACTCGCCGGCCCATGCTCCCTTCAGCCGCTCGGCGATGCTCTCCGCTGGAAAACCGGCCAGGGCCGCTTTGTTCAGGTTGTCAATCAGTTGGCTGATCAAACGGTTGCGGCTGATGGTGATGCCTTCAAAGCCGCGCGAGGTCAGGCTCAGGCCGGTCACCCGCTGCATGTAGTACTGCGTCGTCTCCAGGTTTAAGAACACTGGCGGCCGGGCCGGCTCGGCGAAACCGGCCCGCTGGGCGATCAGCGGCCAGAACAACTCGACGTGACGCCGAACCAGCCGGCCCACCGTCGCAATTTCCACTGTGCCGCCCGACGGCATTTCCGCCGACAGCAACATCTGCTCGTAGGGCCAGGCGAGCGTCTGTTGCGGCGTCAGGACAAGTATCTGAGGGGCCGGCACCCCTTGCTCGAGTAGGTGGCGGATACGCGCCACGGCTAACGAGGTTTTGCCGCTGCCGGCTGGCCCTTCGAGGAACACGGTATGATTGTTCTGGTGCGGCGCGGCGACAATGGCTTGTGCCTCCGCTGATACAGAAATTCCGCCCATATAAACTTGCTCGGACTTTTCAGATGTCGCAGACACTTTCGAAAGCCGCCTGGCAAGCCCGAATGGCGCACAGCGCTTCGTCCCTGTCCCGCCGGCGGATGCGGACACAGACTCCACAATCCGAGCTGAGATGGCGCGGCACGGGCACGAGCTTGCAGGCGATGTTGGCGCTGCCCAGCACTTTCTCCAGGCGAATGGCGTGGCTGGTGCTGGAGACCAGGATCACAGTGTATTCATTATCGCTCATTTCACACTACCGGTCAACTCGTTCACCGCCGCGAGTGCGGTCTGCACCTCTTCAATCGTGTTGAAAAACCCCAAACCAAACCGCACCGCGCCGCCCGGAAACGTACCCATCGTCTTATGGGCTGCAGGTGCACAGTGGAGCCCGACCCGACACAGTATGCCGTACTCTTGATCCAGTCGCTCCCCCACCTCTGACGGTTGCAGGCCCGCGACGTTGAACGAAACGGTCGCCGTCTGCTTTTGGGCATCTAGCGGGCCATACACCGTTACATTCGGCATCTCCATCAGGCCAGCTATCAGCTCCTGCGTAAGGGCTATCTCGTGCTCGCGGATGGCCGCGATGCCTTGTTCCATGAGCCACCGAACCGATGCGCCCAGCCCGGCCAATCCTACGGCGTTGAGCGTGCCGCTCTCGAACCTGTCGGGCAGGAAATCAGGCTGTTCCTCGCGCTCGGACCGGCTGCCCGTCCCACCGCGCTTAAGCGGCGAGAGCCGGTTGACGTCCACCCGCTCGCCGATGACCAAGCCGCCTGTCCCGGTGGGACCGTAGAGCGACTTGTGTCCGGTGAACGCCAGCAGATCAATGCCGTCGGCCTGCACATCAATCGGGTACGCGCCAGCCGTTTGGGCGGCGTCAACCAGGAAGATCAGGCCATGTCGCCTGGCGATGCGCCCCACCTGGGCCACGGGCAACAGCGCGCCGGTGACATTCGAAGCGTGGTTCAGGGCGATCATCGCCGTATTTCTGCGGATGGCTGCTTCTATATCCGAGGGGTCGAGCACACCTGCCGGCGAGCACGCGACTGAAGTGACCTCAACCCCCTGTTGTTCGAGTGCACGCACCGGACGCATCACCGCGTTGTGTTCCAGGCTGCTGATGATCAGATGATCGCCCGGCCGCAGATAGCCCTGCAGGCACAGATTGAGAGCTTCGGTGACGTTGAGCGTGAACACGATGCGCAGCGGGTCGGGCGCGTTGAAAAGCTGAGCCAGGGCCTCTCGCGCGTTGTACACGATGCGACTGGCGGCTACCGCCTGCCGATGGCCGGACCGGCCTGGGCTCGCTCCCACCTCGCGCAGAAAATGCGACATCGCCTCGATGACTACGGGCGGCTTGGGCCAGGACGTAGCCGCATTGTCAAAGTAAATCATTGTTAGCCCCCTACAGTCTGGGCAGGTCGGGCATGGAAACCCGACCTGCCCCTGAGCGGCAGGTGTGGAGAGACCTGCCTTACTTCGAGAGGATCAGGCGGAACTCGTCGCCCATCTCCTGGACTTCGACCTTGCAGCCGGCCTTTTCAGCCATACGGCGCACGTTCTCTCGCGAGGTAACCGTCTCGACCAGGACATGGATGGGAAATTTGCCTGCATCAATGGCTTTCCGCGCCAGGATAACCGGCTGTGGGCAGGAAAGCCCTCTGGCGTCTACTTCAACGGACATCGTTTCACCTCCCTGCCTTATTTCTCACGCATCGTAAAGCCGATGAACAAACACACGACCAGGCCCAGTACAACAGCGACCATGCCGGCGTTGGTCAGGCCACCGACCTTGACCACTCCCTCTACCACGCTGTCGGGCGTCCCGGCCAGGGTGAAATTGTGGGAAATGCCTGCACCGATAATCATACCCAGCACAAATATCCCGGCGTCGCCATCGCCCTCGCCAGAGAGGAACAGTTGACGGCCCGGGCAGCCGCCAGCCAGGGCGAAGGCCAGCCCGGCCAGGCTCATCCCCAAGAAATTCCACAGCCAATCGCTGTGCGCTACCGGCTGGGGTGAAAATCCGACATGGAACTGCCCTAGCGCCAGGTTGGCGAGGAAAGCCACCACCAGGAGCGCGGCGACGCCACTGATCAGGTGCGTATCACCGATGAGGAAGACATCGCGGACCGAGCCCATGGTACAGAAGCGAGTACGCTGCGCCAGCCCGCCGATGACCAGCCCGGCCACCAGCGAGATCAGCAGCGGGGCATGGAGCGAGCCTGGCCCTTTCTCGCTGAAGAAAATGGGGCCACCTTCGCTGAATTGAGGAGCGAAGATACGGAGCAACAACAGGCCGACCATAATCAGCGGCAGAATCAGGCCGACCGAGGCATAAGTTTTTTGGGAGCGCCCCAGGTTATAGCCGCTTTTGAGGAACAGTACGCCGATAACGATGCCGACGGCCAGACCAACCAGTCCGGCAATCGCGTTGAGGTCTCCGCCGGCCAGCCGCAACAGCGCGCGCCAGGGACAGCCGAGAAAGGCCAGTGCCCCGACCATGGCCAGGATGCCCAATACAAAGCGGACGATGGGCGCGGAGCCGGCGCGGGGTTTGAACTCATTGAAGAGCAGGGCAGCGATCATCGCCCCCAGGACAAAGCCGATGATCTCTGGCCGGATGTACTGAACTGCTGCGGCGCGGTGCAGGCCAAGCCCACCGGCAATATCACGCTCGAAACAGGCTACGCAGATGCCCATGTTCGGCGGGTTGCCAGCCTTTTGCAACAGGGTGGCCAGCAGTCCGATGACCGCGCCTACCAGTACAATGCCCCAACGAGAGGCAAAGAATTGGGTGAGCCGCTTAGACATTCTTGTGTCTCCTTTCTGCACTCGGTTTGTTGAATGGCAACAGCTTCCGGCCCGGTGCTCAGGCGCACGGGACGGCTATTGCTTCGTTTGATGCGGACAGATTGGCTCAACTGAGCCCCGGCTTGCGCTCAAACTCAACAAAGCAAACGCATAATTGGCTCACCCCCTTTCCTCTCAGACTTGGCGAGCGCGGCCTTGAGGCCGCCTCATGGGTTGGGTTGGGGAAAAACCGGCATTCTGGCTTGAACAGACCTGCCTGTTGGACTGAATATACAATTTCGGCCAGTTCTTGTCAACTGCCCACCCGCTCCAACACGGCCAGGGTCTCCGCCGCACAGCGTTCCCAGGTGAACTCGCGCGCTCGGCGCAGACCTCGTTCTATCAAATTTGCCCGCAAGGCAGGCTCGGTCAACGCCTTCATCATCGCGTGGGCCAGTTCGGCCTCATCGTATGGGTCAACCAACAACGCAGCGTCGCCAGCTACTTCGGGCAGGCATGAGGCGCGTGAAGTCACCACAGGCACGCCGCAAGCCATGGCTTCGAGTATGGGGAAGCCAAAGCCCTCGAACAACGAAGGGAAGACGAACGCCTTCGCACCTGCCAGCAACGGTGACAGGTGCGATTGGGGAACATACCCGACGAAAACGATCCGATTCCCCAAACCCAGCGTGTTCGCCTCGTTGAATATCTGGTCGTATAGCCAGCCTTTCTTGCCGGCCAGCACCAGCAACGGCGGCTCGCCTGCCTCCATTGGCCATGCACCCAGCATCTGCCCGAAGGCGCGTATCAGCCGGACCAGGTTCTTGCGCGGGTGCAGTGTACCAACGTAAAGAAGATAACTGTCCGGCAGGTCATACTGCGCTCTGACTTCTTGGATGCGGCCTGCCTCTGGGGGTGTGAACGCCGCATCATCAATGCCCGGATAGATTACCGTAATTTTGGCCGGATCAACTGAGCAATGTCGGATCAGGTCATCGCGGGTCGCGTGCGAGATCGCAACGATGTGATCGGCCTGGCCGACGTTCCAGCGGGTAGACCAGTCCAGGTAGAGTCGGTCTCGCTGACGATAGGCCGTGGGATAGTACAGGTGGCCCAGGTCCATCACGGTGACCACACTGCGCGGATGAACGATGGGCAGCACGTGGGCCGGCACAAACAGAACGTCAGGTGGACGAAATAACATCTCGGCAGACAGGCGGACATGCGTCCACAAACGCGGGAATGGAATGACCACTTGCTCGGCGTCCGGAATATTGAGGAAGTGGTTGGAGGGCGGATGTTCCCGCATGTACAGCCGATAACGATGTCCGCCCGATAATCGAAGGAGGGCATTGATCAACCGCCAGGAGTAATGTTCGGTGCCGGTCGGTTGAGGCACTGCGGCCCTGCTCGCATCAATTCCGATGTGCAAGGGAACAGTCATCGGCCAGGAACTCTGCCAATTCATTGGCGGGAATGGCCCCCTCGCGCAGAATGCGCGGCGGCGATTGCGTCAAGTCGAGCACGGTGGAGGGGACGCCCCCTCTGCACGGCCCGCCATCCAGCACCAAAGGAACGCGCCTATCAAGTTGCGCCAACACCTCCGCCGCGGTCGCCGGGCTGGGACCTCCCGACAGGTTCGCGCTGGTCGCCGCCAGTGGCGCGCCCAATGCGCGAATCAGCGCACGCACGACGGCATGATCTGGAGCGCGCACGGCGACGCCTGGCCCGGCGCTGACGATAGCTGGCACACACGGCGCCTTGGGCAACACAAGAGTCAACGCACCAGGCCAAAACCTCTCGGCCAGACGCCAGGCCAGGTCCGGCACCGACTGAGCAATTTTTGGCAGGTCACTGCTGCCAGTCACCAGCAATGGGATGAACTTCTCGGGTGGGCGGTCCTTCACCACGTAGAGGAGAGCAACCGCCTGCTCGATGAACGCATGGGCGCCTACTCCGTAGACCGTGTCAGTAGGAAAGGCGACCACCTGTCCGGCCCGAAGGAAATGGACCGCCTCAGCAATCGCTCCTGGTTTGTCGGTGGGGAACACGCGGGTATCCCACTCAACCATCGCACCGTCTGCCATTGAGGATGAAACGCTCGATACCATAGGCCGCGCCATCCTCCCAGATGGGTGGCAGGACGCAGTCAGCCGCGGCCTGCACCTCCGGCGAGGCATTGCCCATCGCCAGGCCGAGCCCGGCCCAACGCAGCATGTCTATATCGTTTTCGTTGTCACCGATAGCCGCCGTCTCCTCCTGCAACACACCGAGATGGGCGGCCAGCACCGCCAGCGCGCGCCCCTTGGAAACCGTCGGCATCACCCCTTCGATCAAGAGTGGGTGTGACCTGAGGATGCTCACCCGATCACCCATCGCTGCTTTCAACAGCGGCAACACCGCTTCCGTCCGTTCCGGCGACTCTGACACCACAATGAATTTGGTCGGGTTACGGTCCAGTACAGCCATCAGGTCGGGCGTCAGACTTTGGTTGATGCGTGACAGGGCGGTGTACAGTTCGAACTCACGGCCGCCTTTTTCCATGAATGTCTCATCGCCAATGTAGATGTTGAGGTGCCAATCATGAGCGCGGCACAGGCGAACCACCTCGCGCATGAGGTCAACCGGGAACAGGTCCTCATAGAGCACCTGTCCCGTCTTGATGTCTTTGACCAACGCGCCCTGATGGGTGATCACCGGCAGGTCTATGCCCAGTTCGTGGGCGAAACGCGACACAGCCCCGAAGGTGCGCCCCGAAGCCAGAGTGACCATGACGCCGCTTTCCTGCGCCCGCCGAATGGCAGCCTTTGACCGTTCCGAGATATTGCCCTCGCGGGGCAGGATGGTGTCATCCAAATCCATCGCCAGGAGTCGGTAATTCATCGTCTCACCACAACAATTCGGTCGAGACCGGCGTAGTCTTGTATCAAAGAGACGTCGGCTCGGCCCAGTATTTCTGTAACCAGTTCGACAACGGCTCGCCCCTGCGTCGAGCCGATCTCCAACAGCATGGCCTGGGGGCGATAGCCTGCGCCAGCAACCTGCATCAGCAATCGCCGGATGAGGGCCAATCCATCCGGGCCTCCATCCAACGCTTGGCTGGGTTCGTAAAGCCGGATTTCCGGCCCCAGAGTCTCGAGTTCAGCGTGCGCGACGTAGGGCAGGTTGGCAACCACCATCTCCACCGGCTCAGGCACGGCGGACAGCAGGTCTCCTTGCAACGATCTGACGCGGCCCGAGACGCCGTGTCGAACGCAGTTGCGCGCGGCCACGGCCAACGCCGATGTGCTTTGGTCTACAGCGAATATCTCCGCCTCGGGCAGGGACACTGCCAGACTGACTGCGATAGCGCCGCTGCCAGTGCCTATGTCAGCGATAATCACTTTGCCTGCCGGGTCAATTTGCCGCGCCGCCTCGATGGCGCGCTCCACCAGCAGCTCGGTCTCCGGCCGGGGGATGAGCACATTCCGGTCCACTTCGATTTCCAGGCCAAAGAACTCTTTGTATCCCAGTATGTAGGCCAGCGGCTCCCGCTGTGCGCGTCGCTGTACGAGCATGAAGAAAGCTCTCACTTGCTCTGGCGACGGGCTTTGACGCCAGCGCGACACCAATTGCGCCCGGCTAAGGCCAAGCACATGGCCCAACAGCAATTCAGCGTCCAGACGGGGAGCATCGCAACCGGCCGACCTGAGCTGTTCGGTAGCCTTTTGAATCAGTGTGGCGATGTCGCCTCTCCCGCTGCAAAAGCTCACGCTACCTCAGCGGCCTTCAGCCTTTCGGCCTGTTCGGTGGTGGCCAGCTCATCAATAAACTCGTCGAGCTCACCCTCCAAGATAGCTTCCAGGCGGTAGCTGGTCATCCCGATGCGATGGTCTGTGACCCGGTTTTGCGGAAAATTGTACGTGCGCACCTTTTCGCTCCGCTCGCCAGTACCGACCTGCGCGCGACGGGTCTGGGTAATTTCATTTTGGAGACGTTCCTGCTCCATCGCATACAGGCGCGCGCGCAACACCGACATCGCCCGTAAGCGATTCTGAAGTTGGGAGCGTTCGTCCTGGCAGGAGACAACCAGTCCCGTCGGCAGGTGGGTAATGCGCACTGCGGAGTCCGTGGTGTTCACACTCTGGCCGCCGTGGCCGGTCGAACGGTATACATCAATGCGCAGGTCGTTGGGATCAATGTCAATTTCGATTTCGTCCACCTCGGGCAGGACTGCCACTGTCGCCGTTGAGGTATGGATGCGCCCGCCGGCCTCCGTGGCCGGTACACGCTGTACGCGGTGCACACCGCTTTCGTATTTGAGCCGCGAATACGCGCCGCGCCCCTTGACCTCGAAGATGATTTCTTTGTAGCCGCCGATGCCAATCTCATTTTGACTGATAATCGAGGTCTTCCAGCCCCGATTTTCCGCATACTTCATGTACATCCGCGCCAAGTCGGCGGCAAACAGAGCTGCTTCATCGCCACCAGTCCCGGCCCGGATTTCTACGATGACGTTCTTCTCGTCATTGGGGTCTCTGGGCAAAAGCAAGGCCTTGAGCTCTTCCTGAAGGGCATCCAACCGCCGCCTGAGGGAGGCGATTTCATCGGCGACCATGTCCTTCATCTCTTCGTCCATATCCTCATTGAGCATAGCCCTGGTCTCAAGCAGGGCCTGCTCGGCGGCTCTGTATTCGCGATACTTCTGAACCAACTCGTCCAATTCAGCCTGTTCTTGGGCGTAAGCCCGCACCCGGTCCGGGTCGGTCGCCACCTCCGGATCTGCCAACAGCCGGTTCAGTTCCTCGTAACGAGCCTCGATTCCAGCCAGTTTTTCCAACATGAACGTTCAGTTGCTCCTCATTCGACACACCACGCGCGGCAGCCAAGCTGCCGCGCACGAGAGAATTCACTCTTTGGTAATCATAACACCTTTTGCAATTATAACACCAAAGCACTCATTTTTCAAAACGGGGTTCAATTTTGAAAGATGGGTGTCCGTCAAAGTTTTTCAGTTTTGTGGGAGGGGTTGGCGGGAAAGGAAACACAAAGAGCACCGCAACAAGTTATATTAACGGTGCTCTTCGTTATTTTATTGTGAGCCGTAGAGGAATCGAACCTCTAACCTAGTGATTAAGAGTCACTTGCTCTGCCAGTTGAGCTAACGGCCCATTCATGGCTAAGATTATAGAATAGAAGAGGCCTTTTGTCAAACGCCGGCGGCGCAATAGTCTGCAAGTCGGCATCCACAGAGCTTTGCTCCCATCCACCTATTCCATCCCCGCCGGCACGACGATCATCATATAGGTCGGGTTGTCGCGTACCCGCCAGCTTTCCGGTGAGGTGCGCCAGTCTCCCGGCGAGAACTCTAAACCAGGCAGGTGTTTGAGTGCAAAAGTCTCCAGGATGTAGGTGTGTCGGGCCTCAAACTGGCCGCTGTCTATGGGCAGTGCGATCGTGAACTTGGCTCCGGTCTGTACCACGCCGAGCGACAACTCGCCAAAGCTGACCTGAGGCTCGCCCCACGACTTGGCGGGTGACCAACCATCCTCGCCCTGCTCGATCGTGTCGGGCGAGACGGAGGTCGCGTCGTACAGGTTGCCTACGACATAGAATTCGGCGGGCGCACCGATGTTCCTGACCGTGACGTAGGCGGTGATGGACTGCGTCGCGCCGATGAGGCTGTCCGATAGTTGTGCGGCGTGAGACCAGGGCGTGTTGACCACTTTAACCGTTTTCTGGGCCAGGCGTGTCCCATCCGCAGCGGTCACTTCGATGTCAAACGTCCCCTCGCTGGGCGTATCTACCACGCCGTCGGCCAATCCCACCACGCTGGTCACAAGCGGCACAGCCGAATACTCGAACAGCGAACGCTCGGTGAGTGTGAACACTTGTGACGTTGCGTGGTCGTTCTTGAAGTTGTCCCATCGCCCTACGGATTTGGGCTCGCCAGTCGCCGGCCGTATCGTGACGTCCACCGGGCCCTCGTACCCTGTTCCACGGTAATCCGCACTGATGGATACGCCAAACTTGCCCAATGGCGTCCTGGCGTAGAACATGTCGAAGGTAACCTCATAGGTTGGGTCATTTGGGTCTGGCAGGCCAGAGAAGGTGAAGGTGAACTCGGGCGTCCGGCGCAGATGGTATTCTCTGCTCAGTTGCCGCCAGGCGCCGGGGCCGATTGAGGAAGCCAGAACGACAACAACCAGCAAGAGGAGAGCGACAAAGCCCACCTTTTTCCAGTTGGTTTGTACCGAGGTCTCTTTGCTCTCCTGGTCTAGTTCTGCCATTGAGCGACCTCTGGCAGCGGATACTGCCCATACTCGCGCACGGCGTCAAAAATGGCCAGGACGTTTGCGGTCGGAGCTTCGGGCTGGATGTCGTGCGCCGGGGCAAGCAAATAGCCGCCGTCGTAGCCCAGCTCGTAGATGCGCCGTCGCACTTCCTCTCTAACGTTCTCCACTGTGCCAAAGGGCACCACTTCCTGGATGTCTACGCCGCCGAAAAAGGCCAGCCGGTCGCCGTATTGCGCTTTGAGGCTGGCGGGCTCCATGTCTTTGGCCTTGGGCTGAATGGGGTTGAGCGCCTGCAAGCCGATCTCTATCAGCTCCGGGATAATCGGCGCGATAGAGCCGCAGGAATGGTAAGCGAGGATGACCTCAGGATTGGCCTGCCGACAGGCGTCGAACACCTGTCTCATGCGGTCCTTGAAATAGCGGCGCCACAGGCGAGGGGAGACCAACATGCCGCCTTGCGTGCCAAAGTCATCGCCGGTGAGTATGACATCTGCACCCAGCCCGATTAGAGTGCGAGCCACCTCGATGTTGAAGTGCATCACCTGATCCAACAGCGGCTCGACATAATCCGCGCCATAACTCAGGTCAATGACGAACTTTTCCAGGCCGATCAGGTTCCAGGCATACTCAAACACGGTCAGTTCGACCATGCCGATAATCGCGTAGTGACTGCCGAAGCGGGCGATCATCTCGCGGGCCATGTCCCAGCGGCCGGGCGCATCGACGCGGGGGAAGCGGTAGCGTGTCAGCTCGCGGGCCGAGCTGATGTCGGCCAGGGGCCGCCCGACGATTTCCAGGTTGACGCCCCAGTCATTGGCGACTTCCCGATAGATGAAGCCCCACTCATCGCTGAAAGTGCCATCGGAGCGGCGGGTCACCGGCGCGTCAGACGGATAGCAATAGCCCACGCCAACGGCGTCGTTGCCCAGCGCGGTGAGCATCTCGTGATGCGACAACCTGTTTTCCAGGATGGACGCGGCCGCGGGTTTGAATTCGTAGCCCAGCTCGCGGGCCATCTTTCTTGCCAGGCTGCCTTTGAGCGTGACGAAAACCGGCACGCGGTCGGGCATCCCCCGACGCAGGGCGGTTCTCACGCGCTCCTTTGGGATCATTGCGGGCATCGTATGCCTCCTAAGCCGTTTTCAGGTTTGTGCAAGGAACTTACCCGGTTCGCCAGCATGATAACACAGTCAGGGACAGGAGGCAAGTGAATGAAATGGCATTCAGGTCCGGGCAATGTCGGGGGCGCCGTCTATCGCCCATTTCAGAGGGTTTTTGAGTTGGTGGACATAGTCTTAAACCACCTGATGACGTCCCTCAGACGGGGAGCGTTCTCGTAATCTGGGCGGGCACGCCGGCCCGCCCCTACGTGTCGCCGCCGGCGATGGCCTCGTCCATCGCCTTGCCCTCGCGGATGATGTGCATGATGTCTTCCGGCGTGCAGCCCTCTTTGGTGATGTCGGCCACTTTGACGCCGCGGTCGAGGATCACAAACCGGTTGGCGACCTGGTAGACGTGGTAGATGTTGTGGGTGATGAAAATCACCGGAATGCCTTCACGCTGTACGTCCTGGATGAATTGCAGGACAATTTCGGTCTCCTTGACGGACAGGGCAGTGGTCGGTTCGTCCAGGATGATGAGCTTGGCCTTGAAGTACATCGCCCGCCCGATGTTGATGGCCTGGCGCTCGCCGCCAGACAACACCGCCGTCATGGTATCTGGTGACCGCTCGCGGCGGATGCCGATTTTCTTCAGGACCGAGGTGCATTCCTGGCGGATACGTGGCATGTCCAGGAACGAGACGCCGATCTTCTTGGTGGTCAGCTCACGTCCCAAGAAAAAGTTGCGGCCGATACTCATCAGGTCAACCAGGTCCAGGCTCTGGTAGACGGCCTCGATGCCCATGTCGCGCGCTTCTTTGGGTCCTTTGAACTCCACTCGCCGTCCGGCGAAATAGATCTCACCCTCGTCAGGTGGGTAGATACCGGTCAGCACTTTGATAAGGGTGGATTTGCCCGCGCCGTTGTCGCCGATCAGGCCGACTACTTCGCCGTGGGCGACGTGAAAGTCCACGCCGCGCAGGGCTTCGACCTCACCGAATTTCTTCTTGATGTTGCGCATTTCTACGAGATAGCCATTTCCGCTCATCGGGCCACCACCCTCCTCACCACGTTCAGATTCACGATTGAGGCGATGACCAGAACGATGCCAATGAAGGCCTGGTACCAATAGGCTGGCGCGCCCGCCAACACCAAACCTGAACCGACACACGAGACCAACAACGCACCCACACAGGGCCCTTGAATCGAGCCATACCCGCCGGTCAGCAGACAGCCGCCCATGACGGCAGACGCAATGGCCTCCAGTTCCATTTGCGCACCCGTGGTGGCGGCCACCGTGCGGAAGCGTGACGCCATCAGACAGCCGGAGAAGCCAGCCAACGTCGCGCAAATCACGAACACGGTCAGCCTCATGCGTTCGACATTGATGCCCAACGCGCGGGCGACCTCCCGCTTGCCGCCGACGGCGAACAGGCGGTTGCCGTAAGGCGTGGTGTCGAGAATTAAGGCGAAGATGACTGCCAACAGCACAAACCAGACGATAGACGTGGTGAAACCGAACAACAATTTGCCGCTGAGAATTTCGACCAGCGGGGATGTCCCTTGAAATGAGGTGACAAATCCGCCGGTGATCACGTATATGAAGCCGCGCAGGAACAAAGTCATGCCCAACGTGGCAATCAGCGAGGGGACTTCGGCCTTGGTAATGACCAGGCCGTTGAACAGGCCGATCAAGCAGGCAACCAGCAGGGCCAGAACAAACGCCGGCTCCGCGCCCAGCCGGTTGGTCCACAGAACAAACAACAGAGCGGTGAACCCGGCGGTCGAGCCGACCGAGAGGTCAATCTCACCCAGGATGAGCACCAGAGCGATGCCAATGACCATAATGCCGAGCTGCGAACCACTGGCCAGCACATTGGACAGGTTGCGGGCGCTCAGAAACTTGCCGCTGGATAGGATGGTGAACACGAGGAAAATCACGATGAGGCTCATCACAACGCCGAACTCGGGACGGCGCAGCAAGCGTTTGAATGCAGAGTCCATAGGCTTCCCCTTAAGTGATCATCCTGAGCTCCCCTACGGCGCGTGGGCGCGCCGCTCATGGGGAAAGAAACGCCGCCCGATTCCGTCATGCTGAGCCGAAGGCGAAGCATCTCGCGCTGGCAGGCATTGAGATTCCCTTCGCTGCGCTCAGGGCATGGCTTCGGCGCTATCGCGCCTCAGAATGACGGGACAGGCTAGTTTCTTAGTAGCTCCCCTATGGCGCACCCGCGTGCCGTGGGGGAGCTCAGTATGACGCAATGCGTCGCTCTTGATGAATGAGCGGGCTGCCCCGCAATCAGAGGCAGCCCGCCGTGCGACTGTCAGGCTATTCGACTTCCCAGCCGGCGAGTTGGTTGTAGAGTTCCTCGCCGAAGATGTTGAGCAGTTTGTCCTTCCAGGCCGCAGCGTTGCTGGCGTCAATGATCACCGGCCCGGTGAGGATGGTCTCTGGCGGCATGTAGCCAAAGCGGTTGTAGATGTACAGCCACTCCACCGGCACCCAGCCCTGCAGATAGAACTGCTGGCTGTGGGTGGCGATGACATAGCCGCGCAAGATGCCCTCGACGGCCATTGGGCTTTCATCCACAGTCGCCATGATCATTTTGTCCAACAGACCGGCATCCTTGGTGGCTTTGTAGATGTTGACCGTCTCCCACATCACCGCGCACCATACCGCGTTGGTCTGCGGCTTGCCCTGCAGGTAGGACGCCCAGGTGTCATAGACTTTGGTGGGTTCTGGCTCCAGCGGCAATTCCTCGAAGGAGACACCTACTTTGTCCATGACATCTTTCATGCCCTTGCAGCGCATCTGAATGCCCACGTGGCCGGGCGCCGCATTGGCGCAGACCGTATGGCCGGGCGTCACCCCTTTGTCCTTGAACTCTTTCAGGATACGCTCGCCAATCTTGACGCCAGTCAGATATTCATCGCCGCCAACGTAAGTCAGATAGGGGATTTTGTCTGGCGGATCCCTGGGGTCGGGGATGTTCGAGGCGATAACCGGGATCCCAGCCGCGATGGCTTCCTTCAGCGGCCCCTCCAATGCCTTCGGGTCGGTGATGGGTACGATCAACCCGTCCGGTTGAGCGGCGATGGCCGCTTCAAGGTTCTTCACCTGCTGCTCGACCGAGAATTTCTCGGCGGCGACATAATTGACCTTGACCGGCAGCAGCTTGGAGATTTCTTCGGTGGACACGGTCAGCCATTTCATGTTTGGATCGTCAGGCCCGATGTGTGAGACGAAGTAGTACGTGTATTGCGGCCCTTGCGCGACTGCCGGAGCTGCGACGACCACCAGACCCGCGACAAATGCGACCAACAGCACGACTCTTAGCAGTCTCATGTGTTTACCTCCTTGTCAGAGACAGAACAAACAACGAGCAACCGACAGAAACACACCTAACGAACTGACTCCAGTGCCTGTTTATTTCTGCTAGACCTCACCTCCTTTGCTGAGATACGAATCGAATTGGGAATGTGGGATTGACCGATGGTGTACGTAGCCCAAACTGGACTACATACAAATCTTATCATACCTACAGGCGTTTGTCAATAGTTTTGACTTTGAAATTTGAACACTGGCCCATCGCGGCAGACGAGTTGGTCACCGTGCGTGCATGATCCGCAGACGCCAATGCCACAGCGCATGTAGGCTTCGTAGCTGAGCTGGCCGGCCAAACCATGTTCGCGCAAGATGGCGGTCAGGGCGTCGAGCATGGCGTTCGGGCCGCAGGCGTACACGGTCCTGAACCCGATGTGGTTCATCAGACGCTCGGCCACGTCGGTCGCCAGGCCCTGGCTGCCCTCAGAGCCGTCCTCGGTGGCCAGGTAGACGACACAGCCCAGGTTGAGGAAGCGGTGGGTCAGCAGCAGGCTGGCGGACGTCCGCGCGCCGAGAACCGCATAGACGAGCTGGCTGGCGTCGCGCAGCGAGCGGGCCAGGAAGGACAGCGGCGCGCTGCCGTAGCCACCTCCTACCAGCAGGGCTGGCCCTGGCTCAAGGGAAAACCCTGTACCAAACGGCCCACGCAACCAGATGCGGTCACCGACGTTGAGGCCGTGCATGGCCGTCGTGAACGGCCCTACCCGCGCGACCGTCAACGCGATGGGGTTTGCGTCGGCCAGGCTGAACGGCTTTTCATCAACGCCTGGCAACCAGGCCATGACGAACTGCCCCGGCGTGGCCTCCATGCTCCCGTCCAGCAGGTAGGTTCGGGTCGTCTCGTTCTCCTCGACGATGTATTCGATGTGGTAGGCACGGGGAAGATGTGGTTGATACGCGGACGCGCCAGGCGTCCTTCGTTCGGAGTCAACGGTCATGGGCTATGCCTCGAATTTCGTCCAGAGAGCGATGGTGATGGGCAGACATAAAATCGCTCATTTCCCGACAGATGCGGGCGAAAACCTCTGGCCCGTGCCAGTAGACGGCTGAGCCGATGCCGACAGCGGTGGCCCCGGCCATGACCATCTCTATGGCATCCCGCCCATCCATCACGCCGCCGACGCCGATCACCGGCACGTTGAGGGCGCGGGTGACGTCATACACACAGCGCACGGCGATGGGGCGAATGGCCGGCCCGCTGACGCCGCCGACGCGGTTGCTCAGGATGGGCGCGCCGCTCTCAATGTCAATGACCATGCCCGGGCCGAGGCTGTTGATGAGCGTCAGGCCGCGCCCCCCGGCCTCGACCGCCGCCTGCGCGATAGCTACCAGGTCGGTCACGTTCGGCGACAGCTTCACCAGGATTGGAATATCGGTGGCGTTGACGGCTGCCCGGGTGGCCGCGGCGGTCGCTGCCGGGTCGAGAGAGAACGGGCGGCCCATTTCGGAGGCGACGTTGGGGCACGACAGGTTGATTTCAATGAGGTCGGGATGAGCTTCTGCAACTCTGGCGGCCATGTAGCCGAATTCATCGGCCGAGCGGGCGAAGATGCTGGCGATGAGCGGCGTTCCGAACGGTTTCAGCCGGACCGCCGTTTCTTGTAACAGTGGAATGGCTTCGTCAACGCCCGGATTGGCCAGGCCGACGGCATTGATCAGCCCCGGCCCCCAGTGTAACACGGTCGGGTTGCGGTGCCCCGGACGCGGCTCAGGCCCGCACGATTTGGCGGTGACCGCCCCCGCGCCGCAGCGGACGACTCGCTCCATCAGGGCTGCTTCGGTACCCAGTATGCCGGAGGCCAGAACCAGCGGATTCGCCAGGCGCACTCCGCACAATTCGACGCTGAGGTCTGGGATCATGTCGCTGGCCCCTGCGCCAGCCAATCCAGAACGAGCTGAGCTTGAGCCGACTCGATCCGCCGATGATGGACCAATATCTGTAGCATTTCCGTGAGGGTAATGACGCTGTGCACTCGATAGCCAGCGCGAACCAAGTCCTCCACACCACCGCCCTGACGGTCAATCAATACGACGATGTCGTGCACTTTCAAGCCGGCAGACACCAGCGGCTCGATGGCTTCCAGTTTGCTCGCGCCTGTGGTGATGAGGTCGTCCAGTATCACCGCACACTCACCAATTTTGAACTCGCCTTCGATGGCGCGGTGGATGCCGTGCATCTTGACCTCTTTGCGCGGGTAGATCATCGGACGGCCCGTACAGAGCGACACGGCAGCGCCGATGGGGATAGCTGCATAAGGAATGGCGGCAATGCGGTCGTATTCTAGGCCGGACAGCAAGCGGGAATAGGCGTCGGCGACGCGGCTCAGCAGGTTGGGATAGGAGACCAACACCCGCAGGTCAATGTACACGGGCGATGTCTGTCCCGACTTGAGGGTGTACTGGCCGAAACGCACTGCGCCAATGCGGGCCAGGTCGAGGACGATGTCTTCAATGGCTGCGTCCAAGCCGCTTGCCGGGAGGTCAGACTTGGGCTGGGCGAGAATGTGCCGTCGGGCATCGTTGATTTGGTCGCGCAGCTCCTGCGCGGCTGTCCGTGGGTCGTCAGCCTGATAGATGCTGCGCGAGGCGTTGATCAGCAAGCCCAGGCCGTTGGGCCATAGCCCGTTCCGCAGCGATGCTTCCAGGTCGCCGCCCTGTTTTCCTATGCCGGGCAGCAGAATCCACAGGTCGGGCGCCGCGCGCCGCACAAACTTTAAGGCTTCCGGATAGGTTGCGCCCACCACCAGCCCAACGTTGTCATGCCGCGTCCAGGTCACAGCCCGACGCGCAACCTGTATGTAAAGCGGCTCGCCACTGCAATGGCCCTCCTGAATCTCTCTGGCGCCGGGATTGGAGGTGTGACACAGCACGAGCACCCCTTTATCCTCCCGGCGCGTAAACGGCTCGAGCGATTCACCGCCCAGATAGGGGTTGACCGTGACCGCATCCGCGCCAAAGACATCGAAAGCAGCGCGGGCATACGCCTCGCTGCTATGGCCGATGTCTGCCCGCTTGCCGTCGAGGATAACTGGCGTGCCTGAGCCGATATACTCGATGGTCCGGCGGAGCGCGTCCAATCCGGCCAGTCCCTCGGCTTCATAAAATGCTGTGTTCAGCTTGTAGGCGCATACCAGGTCGCGCGTCGCGTCAATGACGCGACAATTGAAGGCATAGATGGGGTTCGGTTGTGCCATGAACTCCGCCGGGAAATACTCCGGCATAGGGTCCAGTCCCACACACACCAGGCTGTCGTTGCGGCGGGCCGCCTCAGTGAGTTTGTCGAAAAAGCACATGGCCTGCTCCTATTCTTGCGTTCCTTCAATCTTGGCCCAGGTGTCCCGCAGCGAGACCGTGCGATTGAACACCAACCTCTCTGCCGTTGAGTCCGGGTCGGTGCAGAAATAGCCGAGACGTAAGAACTGATAGCGGCTCAAAGGCGGCGAGCCGGCCAGACTGGGCTCAACCTTGCAGCCGGTGAGCACCTCCAGAGAATTGGGATTGACGTAGGCCGTGAAATCCTGGCCCTCCGGCGTATCGTCCGGATCAGGTTTGGTGAAAAGCAAGTCATATAGCCGGACTTCGGCGTCGAGCGCATGGGCAGCCGAGACCCAATGCAACGTCCCTTTGACCCGCCGGCCATCGGGCGTCGAACCGCCGCGCGAGGCCGGATCATAGGTACAGCGCAGCTCGGTAATCTCGCCGGTCTGGGCGTCCCTGACCACTTCGCGGCAGGTGATGTAATAGGCATGTTTGAGACGCACTTCCTGGCCTGGCGCCAGACGAAACCATTTCTTGGGTGGGACTTCGCGGAAATCATCTCGCTCGATGTAAATCACCCGTGAGAAAGGCACCAGCCGTGTGCCGGCGTTGGGGTCTTCAGGATTGTTTTCTGCCTCGACCTCTTCCACCTGACCCTCCGGATAGTTCTCTATGACCACTTTTAGCGGGCGGAGGACGGCCATTACCCGCTGGGCGCGACGGTTAAGATCCTCGCGGATGCACGCTTCCAGTTGCGAAATGTCTACCACGCTGTTGGTCTTGGCGATGCCGATGCGCCGGCAGAACTCGGCGATGGCTTCAGGTGTATAGCCGCGCCGGCGCAGGCCGCAGATGGTGGGCATGCGCGGGTCGTCCCAGCCGCGCACATAGCCGCCCTGCACCAGCTTGATGAGCTTGCGTTTGCTCAGCACCGTGTAGTTGATGTTAAGGCGGGCGAATTCAATCTGGCGCGGGTGATAGATTTCCAGCTCGTCGAGGAACCAATCGTACAGCGGACGATGGTCCTCGTAGGCCAGGTCGCACAGTGAGTGGGTGACACCTTCGATTGAATCGCTCTGGCCGTGCGCCCAGTCGTACATGGGATAAATGCACCATTTATCACCAGTGCGGTGGTGGGTGGCATGGCGGATGCGATACATCACCGGGTCGCGCAGGTTGATGTTGGGCGACGCCATATCTATTTTGGCCCGCAGCGTCCGCGCACCGTCCGGAAATTCGCCGGCCCTCATGCGCTGAAACAGGTCGAGATTTTCCTCGACGGAGCGGTCGCGGTATGGGCTGTTCCTGCCTGGCTCCGTCAGCGTGCCACGATATTGGCGGACTTCCTCCTCGCTCAGGTCGCAGACGTAGGCTTTGCCCTTCTTGATGAGCCGAATGGCGTATTCGTAAAGCTGCTCAAAGTAGCCGGAAGCGTAGTACAGGTGCTCGCCCCAGTCGAAGCCCAACCAGCGGATGTCCTCCATAATGGCCTCGACGTATTCCTGCTCCTCTTTGACGGGGTTGGTGTCGTCGAAGCGCAGGCTGCAAAACCCGCCAAATTCTTTGGCGATACCGAAATCTATGTGGATGGCCTTGGCGTGACCGATGTGCAGATAGCCGTTCGGTTCGGGTGGAAAGCGGGTCTGCACGCGGCCACCAAATCGGCCAGAGGCGATGTCCTCCATGATGGCGCGGCGAATGAAGTCAACCGATTCAGCGGTCGGGCTCTCCGGCGCGCCTGGTTTGGCAGATAGGTTATCGGTCATGCTGGTCGCTCTCCTCTATACGGAATGTTACTGTGGCGCATTATAGCATACTCTCGTGAGGATGACAACATAACCGAGGCGGTGGGGTGCGTCCGGGATTTCAGGTGAGTGTAGGAGAAGTCTCAACTGCGTCATTTTGACATTAAAATTACCTTGTGCTATCATGAACCAGCGTGATTGGGCTATTCTTGAACGAGATGCAGGAAGGCGCGGCGATGAACGTCAGGTTTGGACTGACACTGGCAGCGATAACGGGCGTGAACCTCTGGCTTGGCACCAGTCTGCCGGCGCTGTTGCCTCTGATCGCGCCGCTGGCCTACCTGCTGGCGATTGTCGTTGTCTTGCTGTGGATTCTGAGCGCGAGCCGCGCCAGCGGCCGACGGACTGTTCGGCGGGCAGCCGAGCGGCCGGCGGGCCTTCCGCCTTCGGAAAAACCGCTGAAGGCGGCCGATATCCTGGCGCTGGAGTTTGAGTATGCGCGGGTCACCGCCTCCGAGGCCATGAACGACCGCCAGGCGATGGTCAATTTCTACCTGGCCATCGCCGGGGCAATCCCGACCGTCATCGCCATTCTGATCATTGATGGGCCGGAGGTCGCCAGCCTGGCCGTTTATCATACGGCCGGCGCGGCGGCCCTATGGATACTGGTCGCCATTGGCTGGGTGTTTTTCCTGAAGGTTATCCAACTGCGCCTGGCCTGGCATCGCAGCGCGCTGGCGATGAACCGCATCAAGGATTTCTACCTGGAGCATACGGCCGACTTCGATCCCGATGAGCTGAGGCAAGCCTTCCAGTGGCGAACGAGCACCCTGCCTCCGCGGGACATGAGGTGGAATATCTTCTTCTACTCAGCCATGCTGATCGGCCTGCTGAACAGTCTGAGCTTCACTCTCGGCAGCTTCTTGCTCGACCTGCGCGTCGCCGACGTCGGCCGGTACGGCTGGCTGGCTGACCTGCATTGGACGGTATGGATCGGCCTGGGCATCGCCATGTTCGCTTTGCATTTCTTCATGTACTCGGCCTTCCTGCGAGAGACGCGCAGGCGCGACAGAAAGGACATTCTCATGAGCGACGATTGGAAATGGGCGGCCCGCCCCAACCGAAGGGTAGAGGTGCTGGAGACGGTCCGCGAATACGACGGCTTTTATAAGATTGACCGGGTGCGTTACCGCTTCGAGCGTTTCGATGGGACGATGAGCGAACCGGTCACGCGGCTGGTCTTCGAGCGCGGCGACTCGGTGTGCGTGCTGCCGTATGACCGCGCCAAAGACGCCGTACTCTTGATCCAGCAATTTCGCTACCCGGCTTACGTGCGCAATGGCCCAGGCTGGCTGTGGGAGATCATCGCCGGCATTCAGGACAAGGGCCGCGACCGAACGGCTGTAGCCCACGCTGAACTGATGGAGGAAGCTGGCTACCAGGTTGACACCCTGGTGCCGGTTGCCAGCTTCTATCTCTCGCCCGGCGGTTCATCTGAACGCATCTACCTGTACCTGGCTTACGTCTCGCCGGCCGACCGGAAGACCGCTGGCGGCGGCCTGGCCGAAGAAAACGAGGACATCGCCGTCTCGGCCGTGCCTTTTCGCGAGGCGATGAAGATGATTGACGCCGGCGAGATCATTGACGCCAAGACCATCATCGCGTTGCAGTGGCTGGCCCTGCACAAAAACGACCTGCCGCGTCTGGCCCGCAGCAGCGGAAAGAAGGACTGAGAGAGGTTGCATCTGAAGCGCGGCAGACAATGGCTCATTCTGGTCCTGTTCCTGGCTCTTGTTGTAAGCCTGCGCGGGGCGAACGACGCTGCGGCCGCGGGCGGGCAGGAATTGGCGCCCGCCGCGGCCACGTGCGCCGGGCAAGAGGGTCACAGCAGCCTGGCCTGCTACCTGGCCAGAGGCGACACGCCAGAACCGACCTGGGTGGGACGGTTGTTGCCGCTGGTGCAGGCCGCCGAACGAGACGAAGCGCGCGTCGGCCTGATGGTCTACGACATGGCTACAGGGCGTTACTATGCCTATAACGCCCAGGAACTGCTCATTCCGGCCTCGACCATCAAGCTGCTGACCGCGGCGGCTGCCCTGGATGGGCTGGGGCCGGAGTATCGCTTCCGCACCACCATCGCCCATGACGGCGCGCTGTCGGAGAGTGGCGAACTGCGGGGCAATCTCTTCCTGAAAGGCTACGGTGACCCAACCCTGACCACAGAAACCCTGGTCGGCTGGGCCGACGCGCTGGTGGAGCGCGGCCTGCGGGCGGTGACTGGCAACCTGCTCCTCGACGTCAGTTTCTTCGGCGAGGACGGCCAGACGGTCGGACAGGGGTGGTTGCCCGGTGAGCCACAGCCGTTGGTCGGCGCGCTGTCAGTGAACCACAATCAGGTCAGGCTGTCCGTTGCGCCGGGCGCGGCTGCCGGCGCGCCGGCCGAACTGCACGTCGAGCCGGCCTTGCCGACGCTGGTCGTCCACAACCACGTGGTCACGGCTGAGGCCGGTGGCAGGGCTACGCTGCAGTGGCGCACCGATGAGGCTGGCGGCCTGATCGTCGAAGGTCGCATACCGGTCGGCGTTCGCGCCGTTCAGAAGCAGGCAACAGCGCAATCGCCCGCATTGTATGTTGGCGACCTGTTCCGTCGGTTGCTGGCCGAGCGCGGCGTCGCGTTCGCGGCAGAGACCACGGTCGGGCCAGGTGACATGCCCGCCGAGGCGCAGCCGCTGCTCGAGAGCCGCTCCGAGCCGTTACGCCGTGTGCTGTCGGTCATGCTGAAGCGCAGCGATAACTTCATCAGCGAGCAGGTGCTTCGCACGCTTGGCGGCGAGATGTTCGGGCGCGGCGACAGCCAAACAGGCCGGCAGGCGGTCGCCCGCTTTCTGGAGAACGCCGGGCTATCGGCCCTGCCCTATGTGCTGTGCGATGGCTGTGGTCTGCGCCTGGACAACGAGCTGTCCGCCGACTTGCTGGTCGGCTTGTTGGTGCTCATGCACGACCATCCGCACGGCCAGGTCTTTCGCGACGCGCTGGCCGTGGCCGGGGTAGACGGCACGCTGGCGCGGCGGCTGAGGGACACCGCCGCCTACCGGCAGGTGCGCGCCAAGACCGGTTCGTTGCTGGGGGTAAGCGCGCTGGCGGGCTACATCACGCCAGCCGATGGGCGAACGTTGGCCTTTGCCATCCTGATGAACGGCCCCGCTGCGCGCGGTTGGGGCTGGGTAGACGCCATGCGTCGGCGACAGGATGACATGGTGCTGGAGATGCTCTCCTGGCCGTGACCTCGGAGAACAAAGAAGGGGGACCTGCCAGGTTTGGAAAGCC
Source organism: Anaerolineae bacterium (assembly GCA_034435095.1). GTDB lineage: Bacteria > Chloroflexota > Anaerolineae > DAOTYC01 > DAOTYC01 > DAOTYC01. The sequence goes on from DAOTYC010000067.1 coordinate 24,153, forward strand.
TGACAGGTCCCCTCAGGTTTCGATATCTGCCTGTCCTGCCGACGGCTATAGGAAGCCGTCCGGTCA
>DAOTYC010000068.1:0-7758 GCA_034435095.1 Anaerolineae bacterium
TCGCCCTACGGGCGACTCGCAATGACACTCGGCGGTGGTTTCTTCACCAATGAGCGGCGCGCCTACGCGCCGTGGGGGAGCTCAGAATGACGGGACAGGGTAGTTTCTTAGTAGCGAAGCGAAGAATCTCAGCTCCACAGGCGGCGTGAGATGCTTCGCTGCCCCTTCGCTACGGCTCAGGGCTACGGCTCAGCATGACGCGATTGAGACTTCTGCTAACTCGCCTAAAATTCTGGATGCAGCCGGGTACGGGCTTTAGTTGCATTTGAAAGCCGATGTGGTATACTTATGTTACGAATTTGCTGCTATGTCACGGTCTTCGGCTGAGCCGAGACAGTGGCGAACAGGGCTTCTGGTTATCTGGTGCGAGGAGAGCTGTAAAGGGGGAGGTGATTTGCCATGTCGCCGATCCGTGTAATGATCGTGGATGACCACCCGGTCTTTCGGGAGGGCTTGGTGCGGGTGCTGGGCGCCGAAGGGGACATCGAGGTCATCCTGGAGGCGGCGGACGGGGCGGAGGCGCTGCGTCAGGCCCGGCTGCTGCGGCCTGACGTGATCCTGATGGATGTGAATCTGCCGTCGGTGAATGGTATCCAGGCGACCAGGCAAATCCGACAGTCGGTGCCGGGCACAGCGGTTATCATCCTGACCGCCTATCACGATGCAGATCAACTGTTGCAGGCCGAGAACGCGGGTGCAGCCGCCTACTTCTCGAAAGATGTCATGCCGGGCCAACTGGTCCAGGCTGTACGCGAGGTGAGCCAGGGCAAGAGGCCCATTTTGGACTCGCTGCGCGAACATGTCAGCAGCGAGTCGGGGATGGACGAGCAAGCTCCCGGCGCCGGGGGCATGTATGATTATCTGGATGGCCGATTTGAGCCTCTGTCTGCCAGAGAGATGGAAATCTTGCAGTACGTGGCGCGAGGTTTCAGCAACAAAGAAATTGCCGCCGATTTGAAAATCAGCCGTCAGACGGTCAAGAATCACATGACGGCCATTCTGCGTAAACTGCTCGTTGAAGACCGGACCCAGGCTGCCCTCTACGCGCTGCGCATGGGCTGGATCCGGTTACAGGACACCGGGGACATCAAAGGTGGCGAAGGAGATTGACCGATGGTTTTGCAATGGGAGGCAGGCGAAGCCCCTAAGCAAGGGGCAGTCAGCCAGGAACAGCCGCGCGAGCATGTCAAAGTGGAAGAATTCCTGGCCCAACTGGGCAAGGAATACGAACAGGCGCAGAAAGAACTGCAAGAGCTCGGTGTTCTGGTCGCCCAGACCTCCGCAGAAATTGAAAAGCTGGTACACCGCAATACGCAAATCGCCGGAAAAATGCGCCAGGTCGAGACCAATTTTGAGACTGCCCCGCGTGAGGACATTAAGAACACCTACACCGCCTATCACGAAGCCCAGATGCGCCTGTTCATGATGCGCAGTCAGTTGGAACAACTTCAGAACAAACAGGCCAGCCTGGAGAAATTTGTCCTGCTCGCCCAGAGCATCTTGAGTCTGTCCGGCGACCTGGCAAGAGTTGCGCCAGGCCAGGCGAGCCAGCCCTCGACCGATCAATCGCAAAAAGAAGTCATCATCCAAATTATCCAGGCCCAGGAGAACGAACGCCAGATTCTGGCCCGCCAGATGCACGATGGCCCCGCCCAATCGCTGTCCAACCTCATTCTCCAGGCTGAGGTCTGTGAACGGCTGTTCGACCGCGACCCGGCGCAGGCCAGGAATGAGCTCAAAAGCCTGAAGAACGCGGTCAGCGCCGCGTTCCAGAAAACACGGGCCTTCATTTTCGACCTGCGCCCGATGATGCTGGACGACCTGGGATTGGCGCCCACCTTACAGCGTTACATCGAGGACTTGCAAAAGAAAGAGGAGTTCCTCATTACCCTCAACATCTTTGGTTCGGCCAACCGTTTCGCGCCCCATACGGAAGTGGTGGTGTTTCGCGCGGTGCAGGCCCTGCTGAACAACGTCAGGCGACATGCGCAGGCCAGCCAGGCCCAGGTGACGCTGGACATCCAGGGCGACCAGATTTCGGTCAAAGTGGAAGATGACGGTACCGGTTTCAACGTCGAGGAAGCGCTCCAGGCCGCCCGCCAACGCAAAGCGCTGGGCTTGTCGAATATCATGGAGCAGGTGCGGATGATGGGCGGGACTTTCGAAATCGACAGCCAGATTGGCAAGGGCACGAAAGTGCAATTCACCATCCCCACCACCTAGAGGCTGGCGTTGCGCCCTGGAACTCTCCCGATGCGACAGCACCCTGTGTATTGTGGCCGCGCTCCACGCTCCAAAAGCGAGGAGAAGCTGGGGCTGCGTCCACGGCGGCCCTGCCGACACAAAGGGATGGGACGGATATGATTCATAATGTTTCTTCATGTGATGTAAATCTCTTACAAGTTTAGTACCATCTTCCTATTGTGTGAAACCGACTAAAGACATATAATGAGAATAGACGCAGTGTATGGCTGTGGCAATGTGTGTTTGCTTGGTGGAGCACCAACTATGTTGAAATGGCTAAAGCGTGATGAACGTGGACAAAGCCTGGTCGAAGTGGCGGGCGTGTCGGTCTTTCTAATCCTCCTGTCGCTGATGATTTTTGAGACGGGCGTCATGTTTTTCAGCTACGTGGCCTTGCTCAACGCTTCACGGGAGGGAGCAATGTATGCCTCGGCTCACCCGGAGCTGGCAGACCCCGCGAAGACGCCGGCAGACAGCCAGGCCTATCTCACATACACGGAAAGAATTGTCAAAGGCGAAGTGCGACTGGGCAATCTGGTTGACCCAACCAGACTGACCATCTATCGGCCGGTCCTGGTCAACGGCACGAGCAATTTCGGCGACCCGATCAGGGTGCGGGTGGATTACCAGTTGGTCACCTTTACCAGCACCATCAGACTGCCGTTTTTCGGGCGCTTCGGGCTGCCGAACTATTGGCCGATGAGCGTGGCGGCCACGATGCCCATCCGCTAGAGCGGATGGCATCCTGAATTTTAGGGAGAAGATGCCTGCGCCGTTTTCGATAGCCGCCGAATGGCTCTGACTGTCATTCTGAGCTGTAGCTTTGAGCCAAAGCGAAGGGGCAGCGAAGAATCTCGTTGTACATCGTGAAATGAGATGCTTCGCCTTCGGCTCAGCATGACGCAGCCGAGGCTTCTGCCAACCTTCCTGAAATTCTGGATGCACCGCCAGGGCGGATTGCAGGGTAGCTTTCGATAGCCGCTGAAAGGGGTGGCAGATTGGGGGAAACCCATTCTACAGATTGACGGGGTCTCATCAGAGGGACAGATGACAGGCAACCTGCGTGTTGCATTGCAGCATAACAGAAACATGGCGGCCAGGCAGCCAGGCGAACGTAAAGGCGACGGTCGCGGCCAGTCGCTGGTGGAGTTCGCGCTCACGTTGCCGATTATCATCATACTTTTTGTCGTGGTAGTCGTTTTCGCCTTCATGCTGTACGCGCATGTGACCATGAGCCACGCCGCACGAGAGGGGACGCGCTATATCGTTGGCTCGCCGCAGGCGACCAACGCCGAGGTTGAGGCCTATGTCAAAGCCAAGCTGGGCATCCTGAACCCGTCGCGGGCGGTCATCTCGATTGCCCCACCGCCGGCCGACCGCGACCCGGGCGAAAACGTGACGGTGCAGATCAGCTACCCGTTTCAGTTGGTAAATATCTATGTGCCGTACATCATCACCGAAGGTGGCTTCAGGATGTTCCCGCCGGTCTGGGTGACGGCAGTGTCTACGATGTATTTGGACTGAGGTCGAGTTATCATTAGCCTCAAAAGGAGGTGTGTTATGGAGAAAATCAGACGTGAAGAAGGACAATCGGTTATCATGGTGGCGTTTGTGCTGGTCGTGCTCATCGCCCTGGTGGCGCTGGTGGTTGACGTAGGCAACGCCTATGCCCAGCGGCGCGTCGTCCAGAATGCCGCCGACGCGGCGGCGTTGGCGGCCACCCGCGAGTTGGCCCGCGGCGTCCAGGTGACCACCAACCGCCTGGTGCTGAGCAAGGCCAAAGAGTACGCCCAGATGAACGGCGTTGACCCCAACACCGTCACAGCGCGCTATTTCCGTTTCAACCCGGATACGCGGACGATGACCGACCTGGGGGCCGTGCCGAACACCTCGACGCGCCCGCCGTCGAACGCCGACGGCGTCATGGTTGATGCGGGCAAGACCTTCAATACCTATCTGGCGCGGGTGGTGGGCCGCAATTTTCTGGCCGCCAGCGCGAGGAGCTGGGGCCAGGTCAGCAAAGGGGCCTGCGTGGCCGGCGCAGGCAGCGGACTGTTCCCCATCGCCGTGAACGTAGCCTTGTTCGACAACGATCAGGATAACGGCAAACCCACACCAGGCAAAACGTACACGATTTGGGACAAGAGCAACAGCGGCACAATCCCGCCCGGCAATTTCGGCTGGGTGCACTGGCGCAACCAGAACTCCAGCAACAGTGTGCTGGTAGATAACATGAATGACACCAGCCGCAGCGGGGTCTGGGCAATTGGCGACACCCTGCCCGGCGCGACGGGCGTAATGAGCAGCAGCGGCGTGAGAAACGCGCTGGACGTGCGCATCGCCAACAGCGACCCCACCCGCCCGGCCCAGGTGTTGCTGCCCATCTTCGATACCTCGGCGGGCACGGGAAGCAATGCCACCTACCATATCATAGGTTTCGGCTGGTTTGTGCTAACGGCCTACAATTCGCAGGGCAATGACAAATGGATTCAGGGCTACTTTGTCGAGGATGCCGTGCCGGTGGCCGAGGGCGGTTGCATGGACTTTGGCACAAAGACGGTCAAGCTGCGGCCGCCGATGGAGCTGACCCGCAACATCGCCGGCAACATCGCGTTCGAATACCTGCGCGTCACCAAGCCGACCGGCCAAACGACGTATCCTGTTGATGTGGTCAACGTGATTGACGTCTCTGGCAGCATGAACGACCGGTGGGGTAGCCCGGCGGTGGCTAAAGTGAGCACCGCCCGAGATGTGCTGGTTCAGTTCAACAACATGCTCCGCCCGGACATCGGCGACCAGGTCGGGCTGGTGAAGTTCCCGGTGCGACTGAGCGACAACCCGACGCAGTACACGCCGGCCTGCGCTGGCAAGAGGGTGTGCGGCATGAACGGCACTTCCACGTGCACCAGCGGGAAAACCAAACAGAGACATGGCGCGCAAATTGTCAAGAACCTGACCAGCAACATCGCCTCGGTCAACACGGCCATCCGTAACCTGACGGCGGACGGCTGGACGCCCACGGCGGCGGCCATGCAGAAGGGCCTGGAGGCCGTGCTCGACCCGCTGTATCACCAACCGAACAACATACCCATCATCGTCCTGGCCTCCGACGGCATGAACAACATCCTGCTGGATGGCAGAATGACCTACTGGGATGGGCGCTACGCGGTCGAGCCAAGTTGCAATGTACAGGCCTCGGCTGACTCCATTGACGTGGCCAATCAGGCCAAAGCTGCCGGAGTGACGCTCTTCACCGTCGCCGTCGGCGATGATTTCCTGACCTACGTCATGCAGGCGATGGCTACGCCCGACACCAACCCGGCTTACCCGCACTTCTTGCAGGCCAGCAGCCCGGACGCGATGGCGCAAATCTACCAGGCGTTGGGCGACCGCATCGTCAACTTTGGCGGCGAGTGCACGGTGAGGACGGAGGATCAGCCGGCCAATGGCGCGCTGGTGAGGCTATACAAGGACGGTGCTCAGGTGGCGCAGACTTATGCCGACGCCGCCGGCAACTTCACTTTCGACAATGTCCAGCCGGGCACCTACACCTTCTCGGCGACCATCACCCGCGATGGCGTTACGTACGATGTCTTCACCAACAAAGTCGGCGGTGTCACGCTGAGCAGTCCGCCGACGCTGGTCGTGGGGGAATCGGCGGGGACCTATTCGATTACGCTGTCGCTCAAGACTGCTCGTCCACCGCAGTGTGGACTGTAGTGAATCAGGATTGACGGCCCAAACCTGTCTCAAGCGGCCGCCGCTACTGACGTTCCCAATCAGAGAGCGATCTGTGCCAAACCGGGTGCGGTGGGGCAAGGTCGCTCTTTTGATACTGTGTAATTTTTGAGTATAATACAGGTAATAGAGTTGGTAACTGGCAAGGCCGGTCCCGGGTCGGGCCAGCCAGAACGGAGGCACAAATGGCAGAAAAACGCGGCAATTCGCCAGACATCGGCCGAACGAACGGGCTGTGCAATATGGTCACCGTATTGAAGCTGTCCTTTGCGCTCGGCGCTGTTGCTTTTTTCCTGTACGGCATCGTCTCGACGTATGCCTTCGTCGTCTACCTGCAAGAGGACACCATTGACGATTTCCTGGACGGCACTTTCTACCTGACCGGCCTGGGCCCTGCGGACAACACCGTGATCCTGCTGCCCATCGGCCTGACCGGCGAGTGGCGACCCGCCACGTCGCTGCCCGACGCCCGCACCGAGTTGGCGGCCGTGGCATCGGGCAACCGCATCTTCGTCATCGGCGGCTATAAGTGGAGCGGCTCTGCCCCCGCCTCGTACAAGACCGAAATTTACTCTGCGACCGTCACCGAGCCGTACACCGGCACGATTAATGGCTGGACCAAAATCGGCGACCTGCCCGTGGGCCTGGCTGGCCATCGCGCTGTGCTACACCCCACCACCGCGCAGACCTCCACCCTGTTCGTGCTGGGCGGGACGATATTTGATCCTGAACCACTCGTCAATGCCGAGGTTTCCGTGGACACCATCTATCGGGCGGTCATTGACAATGCGACCGGCGGCCTGGTGGGCGGCGTCGTAGCCGACACCCGAACCCTGCCCGATTCCATGCGTTACCACTCGGTGGTGCTGCGCGGCAACACGCTCTATGTCATCGGCGGAGAGCGGCTTGCCCCTGCACATTTGGGAGGCGATCAGGTTTTCGATACAGTTTATAAGGCTTCAATCTCACCCGCCGGCGAGCTGGGCCCCTTCTCGCAAACGGCTCCGCTTCCCAACGAACTTCGCAGCGCGGCGGCGGTGCTCTTTTTCGGGCCCACCACCGATACCATCTACGTGATGGGCGGAACGAAGATCTCGAGCAGAGAGGAGATTAGTGCCACAATACCTACCAACAACGTGCTGTACGGCGACATCAACCCGTCCACTGGTGAGGTCATCACCTGGACCCAGTCGGTGTCCGGCGCCATGGTTACGAAAGTGTGGGGGCACGCTGGCGCCATCGTCAACGGCGGCGGGCTGTTCGCCCTGGGCGGGCGTGCCGATGTAAGCGTCACAATCTCCGGCACGGTGCAGAGCGCCTTAGCCGACGAAGACGACCCTGACCGAATCTTTGATTATGGACAACCTGACCGCTGGCAGACGGAACAGGGTGACGCGGTGCTGCCCCCTCGCTCGGAGGGCGCGGCGGTGGTGGTCGGCAACTTCTTATATTACATAGGTGGTGTGACCACCGGCGAGAATGAGCGGCCGGAGGTCTTCCGCAGTGCAGTCGGCGGCATGGGCGGCGGCATCGGCGGGCGGCAGTACTACTACGCGCCGCAGGGCTACTACCGTTCCGGCGAGATTGACCTGGACAGCCCATACAGCTACGACCGCAACCAGGTCTATGGCCTGAGCTGGCGGGTCCATCTGGCCAACACGAATCTGATGAGCCTGACCATGAAATATCGCTTCTGGGATTTCGGCCAGCCCCCCCCCGAGACCTGGACGGTGGCCACACCATCTCAGCATTACAATGAGGGCAACGGCTATCATG
>DAOTYC010000069.1:0-6141 GCA_034435095.1 Anaerolineae bacterium
GCTATGACGCGCCTTTTATGAAAGAGGGCTCCGGGTCGGTTCGTGCTGGAGAGCGGCTGGAGGTCAGGACGTACTGGCGGGCCGAGGCTGAGCTGGGGGAGGACATCCCGGTCTGGCTGGAGTTGAGCAGCGGCAAAGTGCGTTTGAGGTCGCTGTTGGGGGAGGAGCCGACACGGCTGTGGCGGCCAGGCGAGGTGTACGGGCGGCAAGGGGCACTGGAGTTGAGCCCCGACCTGTTGGCGGGTGAATACGACCTGAGCCTGGTGGTTGGCGGCAGCGTATCGGAACGAGTCGAGTTGGGCAAGGTACAGGTTGAGTGGGCCGGCGGGCCGCGTTGGGTGGTTGACCAGATGGGGGTGGCCGATGGGCAGAAGGGCGACGTGCGGCCGCTGGACACTGACCGTGAGGTGCGGTTGAATTTCAACCTGAACCGGCCGCAGGAGTTGACAGTGCGTGCTGGCTGGGTGGGCGAGAGCCTGGCCGACGAGGTCTGGGTGGAGGTATATCTGAAGAACCGCCGCGGAGAGCGGTATCTCACGACGTGGGTTGTGCCGCGGGGGCGGCACACGGTCAGTGTGGCCCATGTGTCGGCTGGGTTGACGGTCGGGGGGGAGAACCGCGTGGTGTTGCGCGTGGCGGAGCATAGGCCCAAGCCGCGTTATGTGGGCTGGCGGGCGTGGGTGGATGCGGTGTTTCCGGATTTGTTGTATGATACCAGTGGGCCGCATGATGGCTGGGTGTGGGCCGACTTCGTGCGGGTGGAATCGGACTGGCGGGAGGAGTGGGGCGCTTACCGCGACCTGGCGCGGGCCTATGCCGACCTGGGCATGGTGGGAGAAGTGGCCGGGTTGTTTGACTCGGCGATGGAGCGGGGGCTGCGGCCGGGCCGGGCCGAGGAGCTCGATGTGTTTGCGGAGGCTTTCGAGGAGGGTGGTGACGCGGCGCGTCTGGCGCGGGTAGAGGAAATGGCGTGGTCGTTGGTGGAGCGGCCGGTGGGGTGAAGCTGGGTGACCAGGTAGAGGTCGTGGGCTACACACTGAAGCGGTCGGGTGAGGGACAGGCCGAACTGCGGCTATACCTTCGGGCATTGAGCGAGATGGGCGAGGATTACACCTTGTGGTTGCATCGGTATCGTGAGGGTGCGGAGGGTTTCGAGAGCCTGGACCGGCGGTTGAGCACGTCGCGGTGGCGTGTGGGGCGGGTGTATGAGGAGCGATGGTCTGTGCCGTTGGAGGGGGAGAGAGTGCGGTTTGTGCTGGGTTTGTGGCGGTGGGAGGATGGCCGCCGACTGTGGCGGCAGGACGCCCCGCAGGAACATGAAGTGGATTTGGGATGGATGGTGCCAGAATAAAGAATTACACTCGTCAGGAGGGCGCTGCGGTTATGAGTGATGTTGACGACAAGAGGGCAAGCCTCAAAGCGGCCAGGGAAAAATGGTATGAGGGTCTCGTAGCCAGGACGTTGAGCCGTTTCCCTGAGAGGCAGGAACGGTTCGAGACTCCATCGGGTATCCCGGTGGAGCGGCTGTATACGCCGGCCGACCTGGCGGATTTCGACTACGAGCGCGACCTGGGCTTTCCCGGCCAGTATCCCTTCACGCGCGGTGTGCAGCCGACGATGTATCGCGGGCGATTCTGGACGATGCGCCAATACGCCGGCTATGCGACGGCCGAGGAATCCAACGCCCGGTACCGCTATCTGCTCGAGCAGGGGCAGACTGGCCTGTCGGTGGCGTTCGACCTGCCCACGCAGATTGGGTATGATTCGGACCATCCTTTAGCCGAGGGCGAGGTAGGCAAGGTCGGCGTAGCCATTGATTCTTTGGAGGATATGGAGACCCTGTTTCAGGGCATTCCGCTGGACAAAGTCAGCACCTCGATGACCATCAACGCGCCGGCTACAGTGCTGCTGGCGATGTATCTGGCCGTCGCCCGCAAGCAGGGTGTAGCGTTTGATCAACTGCGGGGGACGGTGCAGAACGACATCTTGAAGGAGTATGTGGCCCGCGGCACGTACATCTTTCCGCCCAGGCCCTCCATGCGCCTGGTGACCGACCTGTTTGCCTATTGCACGGAACATGTGCCCCAGTGGAACACCATTTCGATCAGCGGCTATCACATCCGCGAAGCCGGGGCGAACGCCGTGCAGGAGGTCGCTTTCACTCTGGCGAATGCGATAGCCTACGTACAGGCGGCGGTAAAGGCAGGCCTGAATGTAGATGAGTTTGCCGGGCGGCTGTCGTTCTTCTTCAATGCCCACAACAACTTGTTCGAGGAGGTCGCCAAATTCCGGGCGGCGCGGCGGTTGTGGGCGAAGATCATGCGCGACCGGTTCAAGGCGACCGACCCCCGTTCCTGGATGATGCGTTTCCATACCCAGACGGCCGGCTCGACGTTGACCGCGCAGCAGCCGGAGAACAATGTTGTGCGCGTGACGCTGCAAGCGCTGGCAGCCGTGTTGGGCGGTACACAGAGCCTGCATACCAACTCACGCGATGAAGCCCTGTCCCTGCCCACGGAAGAATCGGTCCGCATCGCCCTGCGCACGCAGCAGATCATCGCCTATGAAAGCGGGGTGGCCGACACCGTTGACCCGCTGGCCGGCTGCTACTTCGTGGAGAAACTGACCGACGAGATAGAAGCGCGGGCAGTGGCCTATCTGGAAAAGATTGACGAAATGGGAGGAGCTTTGCCGGCCATCGAAGGCGGATACATTCAGCGTGAGATTCAGGAAAGCGCGTACCGCTATCAGCAAGCTGTCGAGAGCAAGAAACAAATCGTTGTGGGCGTCAACGAGTTCGTTGTTCAGGAAGAGAAGCCCGCGGACGTCCTGCGCGTGGACCCGGCGGTCGGCCAACGCCAGGTTCAGAGATTGAACGCCCTGCGTCAGAGGCGAGACCAGGCGCGGGTGCATGCATTGCTGGGCCGCCTGCGTGAGGCAGCGCGCGGCTCCGACAACGTGATGCCCGTGATGATCGAGTGTGTGGAGGCGTATGCGACGCTGGGTGAAATCTGCGGCGCGCTGCGCGATGTGTTTGGCGAATACCAGCCGACGACGATATTATGAACGAGGGAAGAAGTCTCAATGAAGATTAAGAGGATTGATCACATTGGCATCGTAGTGAACGACCTGGAAGAGGTGACAGCCCTATACCGCGACGCGTTGGGCTTGCCCTTGACCCGCGTAGAAGAGAATCAGGAGCAGGGTGTGCGCATCGCCTTTTTGCCGGTCGGTGATAGCGAGGTTGAAATCCTTGAACCGATTGACAAGACCTGCGGTGGGGTCGCCGCCTGCCTGGAAAAGCGTGGCGAATGTATGCACCACCTTTGTTTCGAGGTCGAAGACATCGAAAGCGCGCTGCAAGAACTTGCGGCGCGAGGCATCCGACTGATTGACCAGGAGCCGAAGGTCGGCGCGCACGGCCAGAAGATGGCTTTCCTGCACCCGAAATCAACGCACGGCGTGCTGATCGAGCTGTACGAGAGGCCCTCCAGCGGCATCGAGGACGTCCAGCCGGGCAGTTAGCCTGGCCCGTCATGGGCGTCGCTACCCGGCTGTCGGACGGGCCTTTTGACAAGCGCATCAGGTGATTGTACAATGGCGGTCGCATCGTGGGGCGATTAGGAGGAGACGTTGAGTCAGAGGAACATTCGTGTCCTGATTGCAAAGCCTGGTTTGGATGGGCATGACCGAGGGGCGAAGGTCATCGCCCGCGCATTTCGCGACGCAGGGATGGAGGTCATCTACACCGGCCTGCGCCAGACGCCGGAAATGATCGCCGAGACTGCCCTGCAGGAGGATGTGTCCATCGTGGGCTTGAGCATTTTGTCGGGCGCCCACATGACCCTCGTGCCGCGCGTGATGGATGCCTTGAAAGCGGCAGGGTTGGACGATGTGGTCGTGTTGGTTGGGGGGATCATCCCGGAGAGCGACGCGCAGGCACTGAAGGCACTGGGCGTTGACGCGGTCTTTGGCCCAGGCGCTTCGATGGAAGAGGTGGTTGCTTTTGCTCGCAGCGCGGTCGAGAAACATGGCACGCGCGTCGGCTGACCTGGCCGGAGGCGACGACCTGGCCGGGCGGGTCCTGGCTGGCGACAAGCGGGCTATTGCCCAGGCCATCACAAAGGTCGAATCTGGCGAATTGCCAGGCCGAGATCTGCTGGCGAAGCTCTACCCGTTCACTGGACAGGCCCACGTCATCGGCGTAACCGGATCGCCTGGCACAGGCAAGAGCACTCTGGTCGCGGCTATGGCTCAGGTCTACCGGTCGCGCGGCGCCAAAGTGGGCATCGTGGCTGTTGATCCGACCAGTCCTTTTTCGGGAGGAGCCATCCTGGGCGACCGGATACGCATGCGCGACCTGGCTGGCGACCCCGGCGTGTTCATCCGGAGCATGGCCAGCAGAGGCCATCTGGGCGGGGTAGCCGAGGCAACCAGCGATGTGGTGCGCGTGTTAGATGCAGCGGGCTGCGGCGTGATTATTGTGGAGACCGTCGGCGTGGGTCAGTCCGAGGTCGATATTGTGCGTATGGCGCACACCGTCGTCGTCGTCGAGGCGCCGGGCCTGGGCGACGATGTTCAGGCATTGAAGGCCGGCCTGATGGAGGTCGCCGATATCCTCGTGGTGAACAAGAGCGACCTGCCAGGTGCAGACGCTCTGGTGAGCACGCTGCAGGCTGCCACGGCGCTGGCGGCCGGTCAGGCAAGATACGCCGGACACCATCAGCTTGAGGCCGCTGCCACAACACAGCCGATGGATGGGAGTCCAGGCCGAAGGGCAGTCGCCGAGGACTCAGCCGAAAGCTGGCGAATTCCGGTCAAAGAAGCGGCGGCCTTGCATCGCCAGGGAATCGAGGAGCTGGTCGCCGCGATAGATGCCCATCGGCGTTATTTGCAAGCCAGCGACCTGTGGCGACGACGCGAGAGATCGCGCGTCGAGTCCGACCTGGCGACCTTTGTCCGACAGGCCCTGTTTCGCCGGCTCATGGAACGGTTGGCGGCAGGTGAGTGGGAAGACCTGATCGAAGCCGTGGTCAATCGGCAGCTAGACCCCCACACGGCGGCAGAACAGGTGGTCGAGCAGCAGTTTGGCGCCTCAGAGTAATCTTTTTACATTGAGAAAGGGTGAAAGGGCTGACAAGGATGTACGGTGAATTGGTCGTATTGAGCGGCTCGGCGCATCCCCAATTGAGCAGCGAAATCGCCGACTACTTAGGGGTTTCCTTGGCCGGAATTGACATCGTGGATTTCCCCAACGAGAACATTTTCGTTCAATTGCACCAAAGCGTGCGCGGCCAGGATGTGTTCCTGGTGCAGCCCGCCGCCAAGCCGGTTAACCGCAACATCATGGAAATGTTGATCATCATTGATACGCTTAAACGCGCTTCGGCGGGACGCATCACCGCTGTCGTGCCGTATTATCCCTACGGGCGTACCGACAAGAAGGACCAGCCGCGTGTGCCCATCACCGCCCGTCTGATGGCCGATATGATCACTGTGGCCGGAGCGAACAGGGTGCTGACCATAGACTTGCACGCCGGTCAGATTCAGGGGTTTTTCAACATCCCGGTAGATGAACTGACCGCGCGGCATCTGCTCAGCGATTACGTCATCAGCAAGGGTATTGAGAACCTGGTGGTCGCTGCGGCGGATACTGGCGCGACAAAACGGGCCAGGAACTTTGCCGAGGAAGTGAACGCTCCGCTGGTGATCATCGAGAAACGGCGGGTCGGGGTGGGCGTCGAGGCGGTGACCCTGATTGGGGATGCCCGTGATAAGAATGTGGTGATCTTTGACGACGAGATTGATACGGCCGCCTCGATGGTTCAGGCCGTGACGACGCTTAGAGAGAACGGAGCTCGCGATATCTATGGTTGCGTGACCCATGGGGTGCTATCGCCGCCAGCGCTCGAGCGGTTGCGGGAATGTGAACTCCAGGAGCTGATCATCACCAACACGTTGCCATTGCCGCCACACGCATCCTTGCCAAACATGACTGTGCTGTCGATAGCGCCTCTGCTGGGCGAAGTCATGCGGCGCATACATCTGGGTATTTCGGTCGGCGAACTGTTCAATGAGTGATCCCTGATATGCAAACAGAGGAAGCGGACTTTTTGAGGGTCAGGTTTTTGTAGTATCATA
>DAOTYC010000070.1:0-3892 GCA_034435095.1 Anaerolineae bacterium
AAGACCAACACTACGCCGACGGCCAGCAACCACAGGTAGGGCATCTGACCTGTCCGGCCAAAACCGCTGATCTGCAAGGAAATGTAGACCAGGACGGGCAACAGGATGGCCAGGAAGAGGCCCTCAACTTCCCATGTCCCCAGCGCGCTGAGCTTTTCCACCAGCCGGCCGGCGGCCAGGCCGGCCAGCAGGGCGCAGGGCAGCAACGCCAACAGCAGGTCGCCCGACGATTTGCCGCCGAACAACGTGTAGGCATAGAGGATGATCATCATCCAGTAGACCAGAAAAGAGCTGAGCAGGCTTCTGTGCGTGAAGGCCAGCACGATCCCGGCCAACCCGAACACCAGAATCAGTGGCTCATATACCAACAGCAGGACGATGTGATGATACCAGGGCGTGCCGCCGCCTGACGGGCCAATTTGAGCAACCCACATAGAGAACTGGTCAACAACCGCCTGGAAGCCGGGGAAGTAAGTCAGGAAGCACGTACCGACCAGCAAGAGGGTTGCGGCGAACCACAGAAATAGCCGCTGGCCGACATCCGGGTGCTGTCGGGTGGCGCGCCAGGCCTGGCTGAAAGGCTGCCGGTCGGCCAGGCTGGAGCCGAGACGCGCGCTTACAGCCAGCACCAGCCCGAAGCTCAGGATGACGAATACGATGGCGTAGGCCCCTGGCCCGGCCGTGAACAACAGGGCCAAGGTAATGGCCGCGATTTCCAGTGACCTGATGTCATGCCCCTCCCAAAAGCGTACCATGCCGGCCAACAGCAGCAGGCCACAGGCGACGACGGCGATTTCCCCGCTCAGGTGGCGAGAGTAATAGACGGCGGTGGGTGAGATGGCGAGAAATAGGGTGGCGAGCAGAGCGCCCCAGCGGCCCAACTGGCGGCGGAACAGGGCCGGGGCCAGGACGACGACCATGCCAAACAGGACTGGCGTCAGGCGCGCGCTGAAATCAGACGCGCCGAACAGGGTGAAAACAAGCACATTACCCACGAATAGCAATGGGCTATAGCCGACGGGCTGCACCGGCTGGCGCGAGACCAGTTGCCAGGCGGCCAGGGCCTGGCTGGCCTCGGCGGTGTCGAGCGGATGCGCGCCCAATGACATCAAGCGCAGGGCCAAAGCGAGCAGGCCGATGGTGATGTACAGGGCCACCTCGCCGGTTAGCCATCTGGCTGGCACGAGCGAGGCCTGCGCCTCGGCCAATTCGCCCGTGAAATCAACGCCTGCCGTGCTTGCCCGCTCAAAAGCGTCGTCTGATGCGGTATTTATGTTCATCTGTGTCCATCTGCGTCCATTGGCGACCTCGTGAGAGCGGTCTATTTCGGCCGGTATTGGTATATGGTCACACTGTTGTTCCGATAGGCCACGTCCAGCAATTGGTCGAACTTGGCCAGGGCCGCTGGCGGATACTTCTGCCGTTCCAGAGGGCCTACATAGACATACTTTATACCATATTTGTCCAACAGCGTCAAGGTTAAATTTGGGTCAAAACTGCTGTACAGCGCGTCAATGTCTGGCTCGCGTCGGCCAGCCTCATCGTAGTTCCCCCGCCATTGCAGCTCGTGCCCGCCCCATCCCAGCAGCGTCGGCAGGCCGGTCTGGGACGAGACGCGCGCATATTCGGTGTACGAGCCGCCGGTGGCCTCCAGAATCACCGGCGCTCCGGCGACGTTCTCGTTGAGCCAGCGGATAGCGGCATGGTCGTCGGGGCGATGCACAGCCATGTACGCCACCCCGTCGAGCGTTGGCGGGCCCTGAAATCCGTCGGCTTTGTTGTATGAAGCCAGGACAGGATAGACCGCGCTCATAGCGAACAGCCCGAAGAGCCCGAGCACCCACAGTGCGCGGAGGACTAGCCACGGCGTCGCCCGGTCCGCCTTCGTGTCGGCATCTCCGTAGCCCAGGCCGCGGCCAGCATTGAAGACGTAGAACACGCCGTATGTTCCACTCAGGCTCAACAGTACCCACGCCTGATAGTAGAACTTGAACACCGTGTTCATGCGCGTACCGAACGTGTCGCGCAGGTAGACGAACTCCACGCTGAAGGCCAACGCGAGGCCAATCAGTGCCAGCCATAGGACGAAGGTCGTGCCCGGCTGGGCCAGGCAGGGGGCCGGGCGGTCGGCCCGAGGCTGGCCGATGCCTTTGATCAACAACATCACAACCACAGCCAGCAACAGAGCCATGCCGAACGCCGTCCACGGCGAGGCCAGTCGGAAGGCGAGCAGGCGCAGAAGCAGCTCGTGCCAGGGCAGGTCGCCGACCGCTTGGCGCACTGCCTCGCTGCCGCGCACGCTTTCCAGAAACGCACGCCCGTGTCGAGTGACGAACAGGGGAATGAGGAACAGGAGCATCACGACGAACGCGCCGATGAACAGTCCCCACCACAGCACTACGGTATCACGCGCCAGCGTGAAACGTGCGTGGACGCCCTGAGCTCGACACACACAGCGCCAGACTTCTCCCCAGCGGGACGCCAGCAGGCCGATGAGCATGAAAAGCTGCAGGCCGAACATGAGCGTGAACTGTTGCCAGCGCGTCGAAAACAACAAATTGGGCAAGATGCCCCCAGCCTGAGACTGGAAGCTGACATAAAATGGCAGATAGAATATCAGACACAAGAAGCCCATCGCCAGCCCGACGATCAGTGTGTCGGTGAACCATCTGTCTGGAGATATGGCGTGCCGCCGCATGGCATAGGCGCCCAATACGATGACGAAGTAGATGGGGAAATCCCAGGTGTTCAGAAAGCCGATGGCGCCGATACACAGAGCATAAGCGATAAAGACCCACCAGGCTTCACCGAAGAGATGTTCGAGCCAGTTTTGGGGAGATGAATCAGGCGGGCGAGACGCCTGCGTTCCCAGACTGCTCAGCATCAGGTTGAGGGCCAGACCCACGGCTAACAAGACGAAGGGCAGAGCCAAGACGTGGGGGTGCATGTCGCCCAACATGAAGCTGAAGAAGGGGAATTCGTCAATGACCTCCACGCTGTTGCCCAGAAAGTCGCGGTCGTGGATGACGCGCGAGGCCCGCCACCACCACCAGTTGTCGGTGGGATACCAGTGGCCGGTCACGGTCGCGCTGGCCAGGTTCTTGACGTCGAGCCAGTTCCAGAATGCCTCCGAGCCCAGGCCGCGGCTGTGCAACGCCTCGAAGAAGCCCTCCAGGTTGCCGGCGACTGCCGTGACCCATGCTGCCAGCAAGCCGAAGCCAATTGCCGCACCATGGGCAGGTACTGTAACTGGCCCTGTGCCTCCTCGGCGCTGAAACGCGCTTACCAGGTTATACATCACACTGAACGCGCCCGTCAGCGTCCAGGCGAACAGCAGAGCGATGCCCAGGTTGAAGGCAACGGAAGATGGCACAGCCGCCAGCCGGGTCAGGACGGCCATCATCACATAGCCGAAGTAATAATAGCTGATGGCGAAGCCCGAAAGCCACGGGTCCAGCGGCGGAAACCGCTCGCTGCGCAGGATGCCGTTCAGAAAGGCAAACTCCATCGGCTTCTCGGTGGCTGAGATGTCGGGGTTGTAGGTGCGGTACAGGGCCCACAGGGCGAAGCCGACCAGGAACAATGCCTCGGTGACCAGGATAACCTTCCAATGTGTGCGCCAGAAATCGGGCAGCGAGAGGCTGTCGTTCCGCTGTTGGAAGTAGAAATAAGCCGAGGCGATGGCGACTACGACCAGGCAGAAGACGATGCTGCCGGCCGTATTGCGCAGGAAGCCCAACATGCCCAACAGCCAAAACAGGTAAGTGACCAGCAGCAGCCCCAATGGCTTGGCGAGGGCGTAGCCGCGGTCAGGTAGGTGGCGAAACAGGCGGAAGGCCAGGGGCAGGGCCGCCATAGCGAAAACTTGTACGATGAGCCACCAGACAATGAC
>DAOTYC010000071.1:0-12988 GCA_034435095.1 Anaerolineae bacterium
GCATGTTGCCCGCGCTGTCTTTTGGTTGTCTGGCTAAACTTTCACCTGCTCCGTCCCGTTAAACTCAGCTACGGCGTTGAACATGGCGACGATGTTCTCCGGCGGGATGTCGGCCATGATGTTGTGCACCTGCTGGAAGACAAATCCGCCACCCGGCGCAAAAACCTCCATGTTATGCAGCACGTGCTCACGAATTTGCGCAGGCGTTCCGGCGCGGATGACTTGCTGTGTATCGCAGCCGCCGCCCAAGAACGTGATCCGGCCGCCGAACTGTTGTTTTAGCTGTTCCGGCGCCATGTTGGCGCTGCTGATCTGCACCGGATTGAAGGCGTCCAGGCCAATTTCAATCATGTCGTCCAGGAACTCCGGGAAACTGCCGCAACTGTGGAGCATCACTTTGACTGGCGCAAGCTCTTTGGCGCGCTGCCACATCAGCTTGTGACGCGGCTTGAAGTACTCGCGATACATTCTGGGCGAAATCTGCGGGCCGGTTTGCATGCCATAATCATCGCCAAATACTATGATGTCAATGTACGGGCCAACCGCTTTCAGATACGCTTCCAGGTTGCGCAGGTGAATCTGGGTGATCCGGTCCAGATAATCGTGCATGAGAGCCGGCTCGCCGGCCAAAAGCACGTAGAAACCCTCCATACCGAACAGCCATTGACCCAGCTCAAAGAGATTGCCGCCGAAAAGGCCGACTATCGCCCGGTTGGTCATTTCCCTCAGTCTTTTGGCCCCCTGGGTCAGATATCGTGCCCCTTCCTCCGTGCGAGCAGACACAGGGCCAGGA
Source organism: Anaerolineae bacterium (assembly GCA_034435095.1). Lineage (GTDB taxonomy): Bacteria > Chloroflexota > Anaerolineae > DAOTYC01 > DAOTYC01 > DAOTYC01. Next base: position 794 of record DAOTYC010000071.1, read on the forward strand.
GGCGATGCCATGGCCGCGGAAGCCCACATGGTATAGCCAACAGCTTCTTCCAAACGGTCTAAGTCATGCGGATTGTCCTGCAGCGGCCAGTGAATGGTCTCGAAATAGAGCACCCCCTTCTTTTGCATGGCAATGGGCGTGCTGCCGTCGGGGCCGGTGACAATCCAATCTCCACGCTCATTGCGCTTGGGCTTCACCCATGTCGGAATGAAGCACTCAGTCCCGTCGGGCAACTGCCAGGGTTCCCACTCTGACTCATCCTGACAAAAGCCTCGCCCCATCTCAATCGTATCAATGTGGAACAGGTCCAGGATATCCTCGTCCAGGACGGCCAGTTGCTGGGGGATGTCGTAAACGCGCAGCGGACGCTCAGGCAAGCCCAGGTATTCGCGCAGGCGTTTGTAGGCTATGGCCATGATGCCGCTCGACCGGTGTGCGCTAAAGTCGACCGGGACCCGGTCTGGCTGAACAAAACTCATCGTTTGTAGAACCCGTTCCCGTGAGTTCATGATGATTACCTCCTTGAGCGATTGCTTGCGGCTTCACTTTACATTGGGATTATATCCTGCGATTGGACCGCTGTCAAAAGAACTTGCCGGTGGGTATTGTACGCTTTTGCTTATCGAAATAGTAGCCCCCCGCTCCTCCGTCATTCTGATCTCCCCCACGGTGCGTGGTCGCGCCGCTCATTGGGCAAGAAGCATCAGTTGAACCACGAAGGACACGAAGAATTTGAGCAAACATTGATTCTCTTCGTGCTCTTCGTGCTCTTCGTGTGCTTCGTGGTTTGAGATTCTTCGCTTCCCCTTCGCTGTTCCTTCGCTGCGCTCAGGACTTCGGTTCAGGGCTTCGGCTACTAAGAAACTACCGTGTCCCGTCATTCTGAGCGAAGCGAAGAATCTCAACGCCTGCCAGCGCGAGATGCTTCGCCTTCGGCTCAGCATGACGGAATCGGGCGGCGTTTCTTCTCCCATGAGCGGCGCGACCACGCGCCGTGGGGGAGATCAGAATGACGCAGTTGAGGCTTTCTGCTGACTCGCCTGAAATTCTGGATGCACCCCGACGACGCGCGCCGTTGACCCGACGGGAAGTTTGTGCTAGAATCGAATTGAAGTGTTCTATCCGTTTTGCAGAAGGGATCCCGTGACCGATCTGGGCATCGTGATCGTCAGTTACAATACACGCGACTTGTTAAGGGATTGCCTGGCTTCTGTTTATGAGAGCCGGGGGGACATATCCTTTCAAGTGTGTGTGGTTGATAACGCTTCCATGGATGGAAGCGCGGACATGGTCAGGCGCGAATTTCCGGAGACGGTCCTGATCGCCAACAGCGAAAACAAAGGTTATGCTCACGCCAACAACCTGGGCCTCAGGGCCCTGGGGTGGACGGACCGGGAAACTTCTCCATTACGATCAGCCAGGCCGCCAGCCTATGCCCTGCTGCTCAACCCGGATACCATTTTGCCTCCCAAGGCCCTGGCGAAGATGGTAGACTTTATCAGCAGCCGGCCAGAGGCCGGAGTTGTAGGCCCCAGGCTGGTTTTACCAAATGGCGCATTGGACAAGGCCTGTCGGCGCAGTTTTCCTTCGCCCGAAGTGTCGTTTTACCGCATGTTTGGGCTGAGCAGGCTGTTCCCGAAGCATCGGCGTTTTGGCGCTTACAACCTGACCTATCTCGATGAGAATCAAGAGGCTGAAGTGGATTCAGTAGTTGGTGCCTTTATGATGCTTCGGTCTCAGGCCATTCTCGATGTAGGCCTGCTGGATGAAGCGTTCTTCATGTATGGGGAGGACCTCGACTGGTGTTACCGCATCAAGAAAGCGGGTTGGAAAGTGCTGTACAACCCAGACTGTACGGTGCTGCATTATAAGAAGGCGTCGAGCCGCTATAGCCGTAAGGCCCTTTATGAATTCTACCGCGCCATGCTTCTCTTCTACGAAAAGCACTATGCCCAAACGACGCCCTTTTGGTTGCACTGGTTCGTTATCGGCGGAGTTTACCTGCAGGCCGGCCTGGCGTTGTCGGCTGATGGGTTGAAACGGCTGTTTGTTTCACAATGGAGGTCGGGAAAGATATTCGGAGGGATAGATGAGGCGTAAAGACAAGGTCCTTTTTGGTATTGCTCTGGCAATAACAGATGGGCTTATGGTTGCGCTGGCTTTCTATGCCAGTTATCACCTACGACTGGCGACCGAGCATGTCAACATCGGGCCCTTCCGCAACTATGTTGGCATGATGATGATCCATGTCGTGAGTGTGCTGCTGGTTATGTTCATGTCCAAAATGTACCACCGGCAACGCGCAACGTCGCACGTGGATGAATTATACGCGGTTTTTTCCTCTGTCTCGATTGGGACCATCCTTGCCATTGCGACAATTTCTTTCTTGTACAAGCAGGACATGGATTATCCGCGCCTGATGATGGTTTACGCCTGGGCTTTGACCATCGTCAGCGTGGCGATAGGCCGCCTGGTGTACGCCCGTTTGAAGTGGACTCTCCAGGAATGCAAAATAGGTCGCGACCGCGTGCTGCTGGTCGGCACTGGAGAACTGGGGCGACTGATCCACCGGAAGATATTGCAGTCGCCAGGCCTGGGATACGAAGTGGTTGGGTACATTGACAGCGGCAACGGCCACGAAAGCGTCGGTGGCTCGGTCGGTGGCTCGAAAGAAACGGCCGAGTCTGTCACCATCTATGGCGCGCCGGTCTTGGGCACTCTGGACGATTTGCACGATGTTGTAGGACAGTATGAGATTGATGAAGTCATCATTGCCCTGCCCGAGGCCAGTCAGCGGGAACTGGTGGATATCATCGTCAGCGCCGAGCGTGGGCGGGTGAGCATCAAAGTGTTTCCCGATGTCTTTCAGATCATGGCCTCCGAGGTCAGTATAGATGATCTGAACGGCCTGCCGTTGTTGACGATACGAGATGTGGCTCTGCGCGGTTGGAAACTGACCCTCAAGCGGGCAATTGACCTGACCGTCTCCGCCATTGCACTGGTGTTCCTCTCTCCCATCTTATTGTTGATCGCCCTGCTGATTAAGTTAGATTCGCCTGGCCCGGTATTCTATTGCCAGGAGCGCATGGGCCTGGATGCCAAGCCTTTCTGGATGCTCAAATTTCGTTCCATGCGGCCCGATGCAGAGGCGACCACCGGCCCCGTCTGGGCCAAACAGGATGATCCGCGCCGAACTCGCCTGGGCGCGTTCATTCGGCGTTTTTCGATTGATGAGTTCCCTCAGTTGATCAATGTGTTGTTGGGTGAAATGAGTCTGGTTGGGCCGCGGCCCGAACGCCCCGTTTTTGTGGAGCAATTCAAGCAGCAAATCCCCCGATACATGGACCGTCACCGCGAGAAAGCGGGCCTGACAGGGTGGGCGCAGGTCAACGGATTGCGTGGAGACACCTCTATCACCGAAAGAACGAAGTACGATCTGTGGTATATCGAAAACTGGTCGCTGGGGCTTGACTTCAAGATATTGGTGCGCACTCTGTTTCGGATTTTCACGGACAAGAACGCCTATTGAGACTGCGCACAGGTGGGCCGGCACGTCTATTTTTGACAGAAAAGCAAATCTGTGGTATCATTGTTGATTAGCACTCTTAGGTCGAGAGTGCTAAACTTGTTCTGGGTGTCTTGTGTCGTAGCAGGGGATTATGGTGGAAGAGCTCACTTGCCGGCAGCAGACGATTCTGGGAATCGTAGTGCGTGAATATGTTCGGACCGTCAGGCCGGTCGGCTCGAAAACCGTGGTTGAGAGTTATGGCTTGCGGGTCAGCCCGGCCACGGTCCGCAACGAAATGGCCTTTTTGGAGGAGCAAGGCTACCTGACGCACCTGCATACTTCAGCGGGCCGCATCCCGACCGAAAAAGGTTACCATTATTTTGTGGAACGGCTCATGGAGGAAACGGCCCTGTCTCCTGCCGAGCAACGCATGATCCGCCATCAATTCTATCAGGTCAAAATGGACCTGGGTGAATGGTTGAAGTTGGCTGCGGCTATCCTGGCGCGCAACGTATTGGCCGTTTCTATTGTCAGCCCACCCAAGGTCAAGCGAGGTCGCTTCAAGCAACTCGAGCTGATCCCTGTGCAGGGGACGATGGTGTTGGTCGTCCTGGTTCTTCATGGGGGCGTGGTGTTGCAAAGGATGGTATCCGTGGAGCAGCCCATCGCCGCAGAGGAACTGCGACGCATGTCGGGCTACCTCACCGAAGCTATGAGCGGTTTGGAGGTTGTGCCTATTCGGGCCAGCCTGGGCAATCTGCCCCCGGTTGAGGCGTTCTTTGTCAAAGAGGCAGCGGATATGATGTCCGAGCTTGAGAGCCGTCGCACGGGTTTGTATCGCGATGGCCTGTCCAATATATTGGCTCAGCCCGAATATGTCGAATCGGAAAACGTGCGACAGGTCATCAGCCTTTTGGAAAGTGACGCATTTCTCGCAAACTTGTTGGAGGAGGCAGCACCCCAAAGCGGGGTTCACATTCTGATCGGCGGGGAAGGCCGCTGGCGAGAACTGAGCGAGTGCAGCCTGGTCCTGGCTCGCTACGGCATCCCAAGCAGTTCGACAGGCTCTTTGGGCGTGCTGGGTCCGCTCCGAATGCCCTATGCGCGAGCGGTGTGTAGCGTGCGCTATGTCTCTGAAGTACTGAACGAATTGGTCAACCAGTTCTTTGGCGTGGCTGACTAGCGGCCTGGTCGTTCTGTGCAAGAGATACGGCAACACCTGATTGCACTTGTGTTGAAAGCAGGATAAACAGGCTACGCAGTACGGTCTGATCAAGATGTAGCTTGTTAGTGTTGGAGGAGGAAAGTCTTATTATGACAGTTTTGCCCGATGAACCGATTACAGTACCGAACGGCTTTGAGGCGAACGATAGTGTTTCGCCACAAACTGAAAGCTCGGAAGAGGCGAGCATCACGAGAACTCCGGAGAGTGATCTGATCGAGAGCCTCGAGAAGCAATTGAAAGAATGTCAGATTCAGTCTGAGAACTACTTAGATCAATGGCGACGCACGGCGGCTGAATTTGCAAACTACAAGAAACGGGTCGAGCGAGAATATGCGGAAGCGACGAAATACTGCAATGCCGCATTGATTGCCCGCCTGTTGCCCGTTTTGGATGACCTGGACCGGGCCTTTTCGAATTTGCCCGAAGAACTGAAAGGCAGTCCCTGGATTGAGGGCATGATGTTGGTGCAGCGCAAGTTTCATAGCATCATTGAGCAGGAGGGCGTACAGGAGATCGAGACAGAAGGGCAAATATTCGATCCCAATCTCCATGAAGCAGTGACGCATGAGCCGAGCGACACAGTCCCTGAAGGACATGTCTTGGGTGAAGTGGAGAAAGGCTATCGCCTGAATGACCGAATCTTGAGACCGGCCAAGGTGCGCGTATCAGCGGGATGACGACGATAGAGGTCAAAGTGTCAACACAGAAATCTGGTGATGATTTTTCTTTTTTCAGTCTAAAGTAGCAACAGCACTTTTGGGTGGTGTTAAGGAGATAAGAGGGCTATGGCTAAGATAATTGGAATTGACCTGGGAACAACCAACTCAGTGGTGGCGGTGATGGAAGGCGGGGAACCTGTGGTCATCACAGGTTCAGAGGGCTCCCGCTTGTGTCCATCGGTTGTGGCCGTTAACCCCAAAACACACGAGCGACTGGTGGGTCTCGTCGCCAAGCGGCAGGCGGTGACGAACCCTGAGAATACAATTTTCTCCATCAAACGGTTGATGGGCCGCAAGGTCAACGACCCAGAGGTGGAGAAGGCGAAGAAGATACTTCCATACCGGATCATTGACCGTCCCAATGGCGATGCGGCGGTCATCATGGATGGCAAGGATTATTCACCGCCGGAAATATCGGCGATGATCTTGCAGAAATTGAAAGCAGACGCCGAAGCTTATCTGGGAGAGAAGGTGACGCAAGCGGTGATCACCGTCCCTGCCTATTTCAATGACTCCCAGCGGCAGGCGACCAAAGATGCGGGTAAAATCGCCGGCCTGGAGGTGCTGCGCATTATCAACGAGCCGACCGCCTCTGCTTTGGCTTATGGTCTGGATAAGAAAGTTGACCAGCGGATTGCGGTGTACGACTTGGGAGGCGGCACATTCGACATTTCCATCTTGGATGTGGGAGAGGGCGTATTCGAGGTCAAATCCACCAATGGAGACACCTTCCTGGGTGGCGATGATTTCGACCAGCGGATTATCGAGTGGGTATGTAACGAGTTCAAGAAGGATCAGGGCATTGACCTGCGGCAGGACCGAATGGCCCTGCAACGTTTGAAGGAGGCCGCGGAAAAGGCAAAGATTGAGCTTTCTACAGTTATGCAGACAGAAATCAATTTGCCTTTCATCACCGCCGATGCGTCCGGGCCCAAGCACTTGCAGATGACGCTGACCCGCTCCAAATTCGAGCAAATGGTTGAAGATTTGATCGCCCGGTCCATCGGCCCTTGCAAGCAGGCTCTGGAAGATGCCGGCCTGAAGGTCAGCGACATCAATGAAGTCGTGCTGGTCGGCGGCATGACCCGTATGCCGGCCGTGCAGAAGGCTGTCGCTGAGTTTTTTGGCCGCGAACCCCATCGAGGGGTCAATCCAGATGAGGTGGTGGCCATTGGCGCAGCCATCCAGGCCGGAGTGCTGGGCGGCGATGTCAAGGATGTCCTATTGCTCGATGTCACACCGTTGACTTTGGGCATTGAAACTCTGGGAGGTGTGGCGACGCCGCTTATCGAGCGGAACACGACCATTCCGACGCGCAAGAGCCAGATATTCTCCACCGCCAGCGACGGTCAAACCAGCGTGGAGATCCATGTTGTTCAAGGCGAGCGACCAATGGCGGCTGATAATAAGACGCTGGGGCGATTTATTCTGGACGGTATCCCGCCCGCGCCGCGCGGTGTGCCTCAGATCAACGTGACCTTCGACATTGATGTGGATGGCATTCTCCACGTCTCTGCGCAGGACAAGGCAACCGGGCGTGAGCAAAAGATTACGATCACGGCTTCCAGCGGACTGTCTAAAGAGGAAATTGAACGCATGGTGAAGGAAGCGGAACTCCATTCCGCGGAGGACAGGGCGCGCAAAGAGAAAATCGAAATGCGGAACGCCGCGGACTCTACGGTCTATGCCGCGGAGAAATTGATCCGTGAGCATGGCGACAAAATCCCGGCGGCTGTCCGCAGCGAGTTGGAAGACAAAATTGGCGCAGTCAAGAAGGTGCTGGATTCCGACGACTTGAACCAGATCCGCCAGGCGACTCAGGACCTGCAGCAGACGCTTCAAAAAGTTGGAGCGGCGATGTATGAACAGCCAGGCGCGACACCTCCCCCAGAAGGCCAGCCAAGCGGAGGCTCTACAGGTGGAGAAGAAGAAGTCATTGATGGAGAATTCTCCGAGCGGTAAGATAGTCTGTTTAGGACAGGCCGATGAGCAGCAAGCGTGATTATTACGAGACTCTAAATGTCAGCCGAAACGCGACCAAAGACGAAATCCGAAAAGCCTTTCGGAAATTGGCCCGGCAATACCACCCTGACGTCAACAAGTCGCCTGAGGCCGAAAGCAAGTTCAAAGAGATCAACGAGGCTTATGAGGTGCTATCGGATGACGAAAAACGGGCGCGCTACGACCGGTTTGGCCATGCGGGCGTGAGCAATGGCCCGGCGGACTTTTCCGGCTTTGGCGGGTTCGGTGGGTTTGGCGGATTCGACGACATTCTCAATGAGTTCTTTGGAGGCTTTGGTGCAGGCTTTGGCGCGAGTGCGTCGGCTGCCCGGCGTGCCCCACGTAGGGGAGCCGACCTGCGCTATGACCTGAAGATCTCTTTCGAGGAAGCGGTTTTCGGCTGCGAGAAAGACATCGAAGTCTCGAGGCGCGAGACCTGCCCCCACTGCAAAGGCGTGGGAGCCGAACCGGGCACAAGTCCCGTGCGTTGTAACCAGTGTAACGGGACTGGCGAAGTGCGACGTGTGCAGCAGTCTTTCATCGGGTCGTTTGTGAATGTCACCACTTGCCCGAAGTGTCAGGGCGAAGGAGAAATCATCACCACCCCCTGTCAGCAGTGCAGGGGAGAGAAGAAAGTCCGCATGTCGCGGACGATCAAAGTCAAAATTCCCGCCGGCGTCGACAGCGGCACTCAGATCCGATTGGCCGGCGAGGGCGAGACCGGGGTCAATAACGGGCCACCCGGCAACCTGTACGTAGTTTTGGATGTCAAGCCTCATCCGTATTTCGTGCGCCAGGACAACGACATCGTCCTGGAAGTCACTTTGAACATAGCTCAGGCAGCACTGGGGGATGAAATTGTGGTGCCAACCTTGGACGGCGAGGAAAAGCTTTCGATCCCTGCCGGCACTCAGTCGGGCGAGGAATTTGTCCTCAAAGGGCGAGGGGTGCCGTACCTGCGCCGAAACGGGCGAGGCGACCAACGGGTCATCGTCCGTGTCGTGACCCCTACCAGCTTGAACGAATATCAGAAGTCTTTGTTGCGTGAACTGGGGGCTACCCTGGGCAAGGAAATCATTCCTCAAGGCAACAAAGGCTTCTTTGAAAAGGTCAAGGATGCCTTCGGTGTTTGACCTCCGGGGGCGCAAGACAGGCAGCCCTACGGAAAGCACTCACTGGCCGCGGAGCGCGTCGCTATGGGCCTGAACTGGCTTGAGGTGAGTGTGGCGGTGGACGGCGAGGCCGCCGAGGCGGTCAGCGAGGTCTTCGATCGATTCGGGCAGGGCGGCGCTGTGATCGAAACGATTTACTCAACCGACACCGCGTATCATGGTCGGGAACAGCCGCTCGTTTCAGTCAAGACCTATTTGCCCGTTGGAGACGAGGATAGGAAGAAAAAGATTGAGGAGGCAATTTGGTATTTGGGCCGCCTCTATCCGATCCCTGCGCCTTCATGGCGGGTCCTCGCTGAAGAAGACTGGGCCCACGTCTGGAAGAAGTCGTACCGGCCCATCAGAATTGGACAGCGGCTGGTTATCGTCCCGTCCTGGTGTGAATTTGTCCCTGAACCGCACGATGTCGTTGTCACGCTCGACCCCGGCATGGCTTTTGGGACTGGCTTGCATCCCACGACTCGGATGTGTCTTGCTGCTCTGGAAGAACATGTCAGGCCGGGCCAACGGGTGCTGGACATGGGGGCGGGCTCCGGCATTCTGAGTATCGCTGCCGCCCGTTTGGGAGCTTCTTCTGTGCTGGCTGTGGAAAAGGACCCGCTGGCAGCCAGAATCGCCTGCGAAAATGTTGCGCTTAATAGAGTGCAGGGCATTGTCCGCGTGGAGACCGGCTCATTGGAAAAGGTGACCGGCCAGTTTGACTTGATAGTGGTCAATATCCTGGCGGAGGTCATCGCCCAACTGGTGGCAGACGGGCTGCTCTCCCGGCTTGTGGCAGGAGGATATTTCGTCGCCGCAGGGATTGTGGACGAACGGGAGCGGATGGTGCAGGACGTCTTGAAATCAAGTGGGGCGACGGTCCTGGAGCGGCGCCAAGAGACAGATTGGGTGACACTCATTGGCACGGCTGGCTTGTCTTAGTGGGAGAGCTGGCGAGGGCAAGGTCACCGAAGAAGTCGGGGTATAGAGCACATGCAGCGTTTCTTCATACCTGCCGACTGGATTCAAGGTGATCAAGTTTCTTTTGAGGGTTCTATCACTCATCAACTGAGCCGGGTTCTTCGCCTGAAACCTGATGACCGGGTGACGGTACTGGATGACTCTGGTTGGGAACTGGAAGTGGCCTTGGTGCACTTCGATTCGGAGCGCATCCTGGGGCGGATCGTTGAGAAACGATTGGCGGAGGGAGAGCCGCGCACCAAGATCACCTTGTATCAGAGCGTCTTGAAGGGACAGCGGTTCGAGCTCATCCTGCAAAAAGGAACAGAACTGGGCGTTGTGGAGTTTGTGCCGGTGGTTGCTTCGCGCTGCATCATGTCCAGCTTGGATGACGTTATGCGCAAGGCTGAACGCTGGCAGCGCATCATCGTGGAGGCCGCAGAACAATCGGCGCGTGGCCGGCTTCCACGTCTGCATTCTCCGTTGTTGTTTCCTCAGGCCTGCAACCGGGCCAGACGACGCGGAGGCCTTTCCCTGATCCCGTGGGAAGAAGACCGTCGCACCCCGCTGAGACAGGCCTTGCGAGGAAACGAGAACGACGAGCGTCAAAAAAGCGCGCTGCCCTTTTCTATAAACCTGTTCATTGGGCCAGAGGGGGGATTCAGCTCGGAAGAAATCGCCACGGCCCTGAACTATGGGATCACCCCCGTCAATCTCGGCCCGCGCATTCTCAGGGCAGAGACAGCAGCCCTGGCGGCCATATCGTCCATACTATACGAGTTGGGCGACATGGCGGTCGGCTGAAGGGTCAAATGGACAACCCTTTGCCGAAGCTGCGAATCCTCTTGTCCAACAGGTCGGCGTAATGCTGCCCGTCTCGTATCACCTTATCCTGAGGGCCGCCTAGCAAGACAATCCCCACCAATGTGTTATTGCGACAGAAGATAATCGCGTACAGCGGCATTTTCTGTTGGCTTACGAGCCATGTCCCTTCAAAAGAGCGGGCTTTGTCCCCGATGGCCGGCACCGCACTGGTTTCATTGCCCAAAACAATGTGCCCATAAGCGGGAAAACGCGCCGCCAACAATCTCGGCGGATCCTGCCAGGCCCGTTGCGCCTGCTCGGGGGTCTCATAGACCTCAGCAAAATTCAGGATTCCCGCGCTACGCAATTGACTGGCAACGGGATCATCGCTGCGAAAAGCCGCCTGGAAGCCATTCAACCGTCCACTATCGAGCACGTGCTGCTGCGTCTGCGCAGGCGTGAGGCTATTCCTGATAAGTCCGGCGTTGTCTACGTAGCGGGTCAGCTCGGCATCTACTTTCAAATCATGAGGGACATCATCTATGGTCAAAACAACTGCACGCGGGTCCGTCACGGAAAGGCCCCTCAGTGGATCGATGGTGGGGAGAGGGATTGCCGTGATCTGTGGTTCAGGGCCGGGCATCTGCACCAGCGAACGCGCGACTGACACTGCCAGAGGCGCGACCGTCGTTTCCTGACCAGGCAGCGAAATGAAATCGGTCAGCACGAGCAGCATCAGCAAGTAGAACGCCGTAAATACGCTGATTCCCAATCCGACCAAAATGGCGAGATATTTCGGCTTCATGGACGATCCCTTTGATACACTTTCTTGTTGTCCATTATATCCCACACCAGGGTTTTTGTAAACAACCAAATGTTTCAGAATATTTACCATCGTGGAGTTTACGGCCTTCGGAGCAGTGCAAACCATACGGTTTGATTTTATGCAAAGTTTTGGTACAATAGCCTGTGCCCCCAGCAGTCGGTGCAATTCTGAAGTGGCGAGATGGGGCGAGGTTGAGGTATTGACCTGGAAGGAGCTTGAGAATGCTGTCCAAAATAGATGATTTCTTGACATTTCTGACCGTTGAGAAGGGCTATTCCAAGAATACAATCGAGGCCTATAAGAATGACCTGTCCCAATTCGCTCAGTATTTGCAGGAGCAGGGCATTGACGATTGGCGAAAAGTCAGAAAGGAATCCCTGACCGATTTTATTCTTGACATGAAAGAGGAGCGAGAATACTCTTCGTCAACGGTAGCGAGAAAAGTCGCGGCGGTAAGGGCTTTCTTACACTTTCTCGTCAGCGAAAACTTCCTACCGGAAGACCCTTCCGAGAATTTGATCTCACCTTCAGTGACCAAGCGGTTACCGCGTCCCATATCGCCTGAAGACATCGAGGCGCTTCTCGCCGCCCCGGCTGCGGAGAAGGGCGCGCGTGGAATTCGCGATAAGGCCCTGCTGGAGCTTCTGTATGCAACGGGAATGCGGGTGACCGAAGTGGTTTCCCTGGAGGTGGATGATGTTAACCTGGCCTCTTCCACCGTGCGTTGTATCGGAAAGGGGGCAAAAGAGCGCATCATCCCCCTTTACTCGAAAGCGGTAAGAGCCCTGGAGGAGTATTTGGAGAAAGGTCGCTTGAGCTTGATCAAAGATTCCGAGGAGAAGGCCTTGTTTGTTAACCATCGAGGCGAGCGTTTGACTAGACAGGGCTTGTGGCTTATCATCAAGCGGTACGTGAAGCAGGTAGGTATCAGCGATTTGGTCACGCCGCATACCTTGCGCCATTCTTTTGCTACTCACATGCTGAACGGCGGCGCTGACCTG
>DAOTYC010000072.1:0-13942 GCA_034435095.1 Anaerolineae bacterium
TTTAAGCGAGTTATCAGAAGCCTCAACCGCGTCATTCTGAGCTCCCCCACGGCGCGCGGGCGCGCCGCTCATTGGGGGAAGAAACGTCGCCCTATCCCGTCATGCTGAGCCGAAGCGAAGCATCTCGCGCTGGCAGGCGTTGAGATTCTTCGCTTCGCTCAGAATGACGGGAGAACGTAGTTTCTTAGTAGCGCAGCGAAGCATCTCATTTCGCGATGTATAACGAGATTCTTCGCTGCCCCTTCGCTGCGCTCAGGGCTACGGCTCAGAATAACGGCCAGCCGTAGGTCGGGTTTCCATACCCGACCTACGGCGGCAGGTTTGGAAATCTGTCCTACGGCTCACCTTAAATTTCGGATGCACCCCATCGCAGTGTAGCAGCCGGGGGCCTGGAGCTGAGGCTCCAGGCCCCGACGTCCGCTTCGTGAAATGCACCCCCTTTGCGGCGCGGCTTGGCGCGCGGGCAAATTGTGCTATAATAAGCCCAAATGTCAGTGACAACGAAGTGCTCCGAAGCCCAGCGGGCTTCGGAGATTTGTCTGTTTGGCGTATAATCGCCTGGCGTGGACCGTCATTCCCGTTCCCCGTCGGATGAGATTACGCCAGACCGCTTGATCTGAGCAGGAGGAAGACTGTCGTCATGAAAGTTGCGATGTTTGTGGAACTGGGAAGAGTGGAACTCCAGGACATACCACGCCCCACGCTGCGAGAAGGTGAAGTGTTGGTGGAAATTGAGGCGTGCGGCCTCTGCGCCACCGACGTGAAATCTATCCTGAAAGGCCACCCCTTCTGGAAGCCGCCCCGCGTGCTGGGCCATGAGATGGTGGGGCGCGTGGTCGAAGTTAATCAGCAAGCCAGCGTATCGGTCGGCGACCGGGTCTTCGTTTGTCCCTCGATGCCCTGCGGTTACTGCTATTTCTGCCGCCGCGGCGCGGAGACGATGTGCCTCAATAAGAAAGCGCAGATGCCTTACCCAGGCGGTTTTTCGGAATACGTGAGTTGCCCGCCGCCCATCGCTACCAGAGGACTGTTGCGTGTGCCCGACCACCTGCCCAGCGCAGTGGCGACCCTATCCGAGCCTTTGGGGTGCGCCGTGCGAGCAATGAAGATGGTGAGACTGCATCCGGGCGCAACTGTGGTGGTCGTCGGCGATGGCCCGATGGGGATCATGAACGTGGCCGCCGCGCGACTGTACGGCGCGAGCAAAGTCATCCAGAGCGGGACGTTGCCACATCGGTTGGAGGTCGCCCGTCAGTACTTCGCCGATGTGGTGGTCAATGTCGAACACGACGACTTGCGGGATGTCGTCATGCGCGAGACGGAAGGCTATGGCGCCGATGCGGTGTTCGTGACCGTTTCTGTGCCATCCATAGTCCAGCAGAGCATCGAACTGGTTCGGCCGGGTGGCTGGTTCAACGTATTCGCCGGCCAGCCGGCCGGCTCCATCATGCAGTTGGACCTGGCGACCGTGCACTACAAGGAAGTGTCTATTAACGGGGTTTTTGGCGCCACGCCGCAGGACATCTACGAGGCGTTGCATTTTCTGGGCAGCGGACGCCTGAATTTCGCCCCGGTCATCACCGATTCCTTCGCCTTGTCCGATTTCATGAAGGCTATGGAGTACTCGCTGCAGATGCGTGGTTTGCGCGCTGTCATCACGCCGGACGGCAAAGGCTCTTCGCTCCAGCAAGTCCATTGACAGCGATCCCTGTTAGAAAAGCGGAGATGATTCAGTAAGGCGAGGTGTTGTCAAACCGGGGGCTTTGTGCTAACATGGTAAACGACAACCAATGCTGAGGGGGCATGTTTTCGACACTATGGGAATGACTATCGCAGAGAAAATATTGGCTGCCCATGCCGGGCTGGAGACGGTCAGGCCAAGCGACCTGATTGATGTGAACGTGGACCTGGTGCTGGCGAACGACATCACCGCGCCTATCGCCATTCACGAATTCAAGCGCGCTGGCCTGAACGAAGTGTTCGACCCGGAGCGGGTCGTGCTCGTGCCGGACCACTTTGCGCCGAACACCAACATCAAAGCGGCGGAGCAGTGCAAAATCTTGCGCGATTTTGCCCGCAGCCAGGAGCTCAAGCACTATTTCGAGGTCGGTAAAGGTGGCATCGAACACGTCATCCTGCCGGAAAAGGGGCTGGTCGCACCCGGCGACCTGGTGATCGGCGCCGATTCGCACACCTGCACGTATGGCGCACTGGGCGCGTTCGCCACCGGCATGGGCTCCACGGACATCGCCGCGGCTATGGCGACAGGCCGAACGTGGCTGAAGGTGCCAGAGACCATCCGTTTCGTCTACAAGGGCGAGCTGCCCAAATGGGTGGGCGGCAAAGATCTGATCCTGTACACCATTGGACAGATTGGCGTTGATGGGGCCCTGTACAAGGCGATGGAATTCACCGGGCCGGTGGTCGAACAGCTTTCGATGGACGGCCGGTTCACCATGGCCAACATGGCGATTGAGGCTGGTGGCAAGGCTGGCATCTTCCATGTAGACGACAAGACACTGGCTTACATCAAAGGGCGAGTGAACAGGCCCTACAAGGTGTACGCCAGCGACCCAGACGCCCAATACGCCGCCATTTATGAATACGACGTGACCGGCATGGAACCGGTGGTGGCCCTGCCCCACCTGCCCAGCAACGTCGTGCCGCTGAGTCAGGCCAGAGGCATCAAGATGGACCAGGCGGTCATCGGCAGTTGCACCAACGGCCGCTGGGAGGACATGGTGGTGGCGGCGGAGGTCTTGCGTGGCCGACGGGTGAGCGATAGCCTGCGATGCATCGTCATCCCCGGCTCTCAGGAGGTCTTTCGCCGGCTGCTCAGCGAACGGCTGATGGAAGTGTTCATTGACGCCGGCGCGGTGGTCAGCACGCCGACCTGCGGGCCGTGCCTGGGCGGCTATATGGGCATCCTGGCCGCTGGCGAACGGTGCATCTCGACGACCAATCGCAACTTCGTGGGACGCATGGGCCATCGCGACAGCGAGGTCTATCTGGCCAATCCGGCGGTTGCCGCCGCGTCCGCGGTATTGGGATACATCGGCGGCCCAGAGGACCTGTGAGCGCAAGCATACCGGCAGTGAGCAAGCATCGGAAATTTGCCGCCCGGCAAGACGGACGGACAGTCAGCGGCAGTCTGACGGAATGGCTCGACAGGCGCAAAAACCGCCAAAGGAGCGAATGGCGATGAGTATGGCAAGGCGTATGCGGTTCGGGATATATCTTCTGTTCATTTTATTGTCTCTGGTTCTGCCGTTGTTTGCGGCGGAAGCCCAGGAAGGAGCGCGCCTGGCCTACGTCGTCAACGCGGAAGGGCCGGTCACGCCTTCGATACAGAGCTACATCAGACGAGCCATCGAGCAGGCCGAAGCCGATGGGGTTGAAGTGCTGGTCATTCGGCTCGACACGCCCGGTGGGTCGGTGGACCTGACCAAAGACATTATCCAGCGCATGGTTGCAGCGCGCACGCCCATTGTGGTGTACGTCGCCCCGTCCGGCGCACACGCTGCCTCGGCCGGGACGTTCATCACCCTGGCCGGACACGTGGCCGCCATGGCGCCGGGCACCAGCATCGGCGCGGCTTCGCCAGTGGGCATGGGCGGCGAGGCGCTGACCGACACGATGAAAAGCAAGGTAGAAAACATCCTGGTGGCCGACATCGAAGGCCTGGTCCGTCGGCGCGGCGACAAAGCGTTGGAATGGGCCCGTGCAGCCGTGCGCGAGGCCGAAGCGGCCTCCGCCGAACAAGCCCTGGAACTGGGGCTGATTGATTACATCGCGCCGGACCTGCCGGCTCTTCTGCGGGATATGGACGGCAAAGAAGTGACGGTGGCCGGACAGAAGAGAACCTTGCGCACCGCCGATGCTGTGCCGCAGGAAATCCCTATGACTTTCGTCGAAAACTTCCTGCACGTGATTGCCAACCCCAACATCGCGTTCATCTTGATGATCATCGGTGTCAACGGCATCCTGTTTGAGCTTTCCAACCCCGGCGGTTACATCGCCGGCATTGTCGGCGTCATTTGCCTGCTGCTCGCTCTCTACGCCTTCGGTACGCTGCCGGTGAACTATACCGGCATCCTGTTCATCGTTTTGGCTTTCATTCTGTTCATAGCCGACATTAAAGCGCCCACCCATGGCATTCTGAGCGCGCTGGGCGTGGCCTCGCTCGTTTTCGGCGCGTTCGTCCTCTTCGAGTCCCCGCTGTTTGCCGTTTCGCGCACACTCATAGTAGGCATCGCGTTGTTCACCGGCCTGTTCTTCGCTTTCGTGGTGGCCAAAGCTGTCCACATCCAGACCAGGCGCACAGTCACCGGCCGTGAAGCGTTGATCGGCGCGTTGGCTGAGGCGCGCACCGACCTGAACCCGCAGGGCAAGGTCTTCCTGAAGGGCGAGTATTGGGATGCTGTCGTTCGCGGCGCGCCGGTGCGCAAAGGGGAGCGAGTGCGTATCCTCAGCCGGGAAGGCTTCCTCTTGACGGTTGAAAAAGCCGACGACAGGCCTGGGAAGGAAGCGTAGGTCTGTTCTCCATACCCGACCTACTGGCCGTCATGCCGTAGCGTAGGGCCTTGTGCCCGTTACGCCCACAAGGGGCTACGCTACATTGCTTCGTCGCCCGCAGGGCGACGAAGCAATGACATTCGGCGGTGTTTCTTCCCCTATGAGCGGCGCGCCCACGCGCCGTGGGGGAGCTCAGAATGACGTAGCCGTAGGTCGGGTTTCCATACCCGACCTACGGCGGCAGGTTTGGAAACCTGCCCTACGACTCGCCCAAAATTCTGGATGCACCCGTCTGGGTGTGTTGATTTTGCGTCGCTTCTCTGCTATACTGATGTCAGGCATAGAATGACGAGGCAGGCATCAGGCGTTGGGGATGGCGCTGCGGCAGCCATACTGCGGCAGTCCGTAGCCCACAAAGGAGATGAGCGATATGGCGCGGTCAGTCGAGCGGAAGATCCCTGCATGGATATTTGAGTTTCTGACGCTGGTGGTCATTCTGTTTGCCCTGAGGTGGTGGTTGAAACGCAAGGACCGTCGTATCGGAGCGCCAGCCGGCCCTCCAACGGTTCAGGTTCTTCGCGTCGCACCCTACGCGCGCCCTGTGTCGCCAGAGGAGACCACGCTTCCACAGCCGACTCAGGCGGCAGCGGAGGGCCCCGTGACGGTCACTTCCGGCGATGATCTGACGCGCATTCAGGGCATTGGCCCCAAAGTGGCTGCCTTGTTGAAGTCGGCCGGCATCCATTCGTTCGCCGAACTGGCCGAACAGAACGAGGCATCTCTTCGCGCGCTGTTGCGGGAAGCCGGCCTGCCCATGATCAACCCGGCCGCCTGGCCGGAACAGGCCCGCCAGATGGCCGCAGAGGATTCTGTCAGTCAAACCTGAGCCAATGGAGATGTGACCTTGCCATGCGAATCGGGATGCGCATCAACCTGCCGCAGATACGAAACAATACGAACGGTGCGCACGCTCAGGAGTGTTGAGTGATGGTTGATGCAGAACGCATCAAAAAAGCAACAACCGAATTACTGAGCAGCATACCTGCCCATGTCACCGTCGTCGCTGCGGCCAAAATGCACCCGCCCGAAGCCATCCTGGCCGCTGTAGAGGCGGGCATCAAGGTCGTGGGCGAGAACTACGTCCAGGAAGCACGGCAAAAAGTGGACGTCGTTGGACGGCGCGTGCGCTGGCATCTGATTGGCAGCCTGCAAAAGAACAAGGTCAAATACGCCGTTGAGCTGTTTGACCTGATCGAGACCGTTGATTCGTGGGGCCTGGCCGAGGCGATTGATCAGCGGTGCGCGGCCATGCACCGCGTCATGCCGGTCCTGGTCGAAATCAACAGCGGCCGTGAGCCGAACAAGAGCGGCGTTCTGCCAGAAGACGCGGAAGACCTCATTCGCCGCATCGCCCGCCTCAAACATATCCGGGTGCAGGGTCTGATGACCATGGGGCCGCTCCTGGAGAATGCCGAGGACTATCGCCCTTACTTCCGCCTCACCAAAGCCCTGTTCGATGACCTGGCGGCGATGCGCATCCCCGGCGTGGAGATGCAATATCTCTCGATGGGCATGAGCGACAGCTACCGGGTCGCCATTGAAGAAGGAGCGAACGTCATCCGCATCGGCACGGCCATTTTCGGCCCGCGCCCGCCGCGTGCGTAGGTCAAAATCTCACGGAGGAGCGCCGAATGATTCGCCAGAGCCTGTGGTGGCGGTCAATCACTTCACTCAACGTCGCCCTCATCGTGCTCATCGCCCTGGCCCTCATTGCCGCCCTCAGCAGCCTGTTTCCCGTCCTGCCGCCTGACGCCGCCGTCAATGCCGATACTCGTGAGTCCTTCCTGCAGGCCGCCAGGGACAAATACGGCCTGCGGGCCGAGCTCTATGGCGCGCTCGGTTTGTTCAATATCTATCGCGCCGGGTGGTTCTGGGCTGTGCTCGGTGCCGCCGCGCTGCTGACACTGGCCTGCGCGCTGAACCGCCTGCCGGCGCGTCGGACGGGCGATGCCGCCCTCAGGTGGCCGCGTTTCGATTCTTTTCTCATCCACCTCGGCGGGGCGGCGATCATCGCCGCCGCCGGCTGGAGCACACAGGGCGCCTGGCGGAGCGACGACATCGTCCTGCCGCCCGGCCAGGCGACGGAGGTTGCCGCAGCCTGGCCGCACGCCCTGCGCTGCGACGACTTCTCCGTGACGCTCTACCCTGACGGCCAGCCACAGGACTATCGCGCCGCGTTGGCGGTTCTGACGGATGGTCGAGAGGTCTTGAAGCATGAACTGCGGGTCAATCATCCTCTGAACTACGACGGGGTAGGATTTTACCTCAAGTCCTACGGCGCGGCCGTGACCCTGCAGGCCACCGGAGCGCAAGGCGTGCCACTGACCATGCACACAAAGGGACACGCTCAGGCCGTTGGGGCGCTCACTCTGCCCATATCGCCCGGCGAAACGCACGAAATTGAGCTGCCGGATTTGGGCCTTACTCTGCGTCTCGCGCCTTCCTCGCGCAGTGAGGAGTCACTGCAGGGCGGCTATTTCGCCGAAGCCGTTGACCAGTCGGGTGAGACGATAGCCGTGGGCGTGGCGCTGCCGGGCAAAGAGTTCGAGGTCGGCCAGGCGACTTTCTCGCTGACGCAAGGGCATTACGTTGTGGTACAGGCCATCCGCGATCCGGGGTTCTGGCCGGCCATTCTCGGCGCAGTCGCCATTTTGCTCGGCGCCGCGCTGCGCCTGCTCGGCCGGCGCGGCAGCTCTGCCAGGAGGCCGTCAGATGGCTGAACAGGTCACGCTGTTCGATGTGGGCGTGCTGGCCCTGCTGCTCACCTGGGCTTTGTGCTGGCCCAGGCCGGACAGGTGGCGCACCAGGCTACGCGCGCTGATCGCGCTGAGCGCGGCCCTGTCCAACGGCCTGATGGTCGCCGCGCTGGTGTGGCGCGGACTGGCGGCCGGCCACATCCCGCTGAACACGAAGTATGAGTTCGGGCTGGCGTTCATCGCCACTTCGACGCTGGCCTATACGCTTATCGGCTGGCGAGCCGGCTGGGCACCGCTGGGGCGCGTCGCGCTTATCGTCCCGCTGCTGTTGGCCGTCTACGTCCGCTGGGGCATCCCTGCGTCACAACAGGCCATCCGACCGCCTGTCCCGGCCTTGCAGAGCATCTGGCTGCCGGTCCACGTCATCGCTGCCGCCATCGCCTACGGCTTCTTCGCTGTCGCGTTCGGCGCGGCCTTGCCAGCTTTCTTCACGTCGCCCGCGAGTCAGGTCAACGCCGCCGATGAAGACGAGCAGTCTGGCGGGATGGGTGAACATGTGGCAGACTCTGGCGGGATGCCAGGCCATCCAATGGACTGGCGCGGGACGATGCGCCTCGCCGCGCAGTGGGGTTATCTGGCCCTCACCGCCAGTCTGATCAGCGGCGCGATATGGGCGCAGATGGCCTGGGGACGTTATTGGAGCTGGGACCCCAAAGAGGTCTGGACGCTGACGGTCTGGCTGATTTACACAGTTTGCCTTCATGCGTACTACCGGCCCGGCTGGCGGGAACGACGCGTGGCCGGACTCGCGCTGCTGGGTTTTGCGGCCGTATTGTTCACATTTCTGGGCATAGAAAGCCTGGTCAGGTGGACTGCCGTGCAAAGCCTGCACGTGTTCTGAGCTCCCCCACGGCGCGTAGGCGCGCCGCTCATCGGGGAAGAAACACCACTGGGAGTCATGGCCAAATCGTTTCTTAGTGGGCGCTGCCCGATTCCGTCATGCTGAGCCGAAGGCGAAGCATCTCGCGCTGGCAGGTGTTGAGATTCTTTGCTGCCCCTTCACTGCGTTCAGGGCCTTGGCTCAGAATGACGGGAGAGGGTAGTTTCTTAGTAGGCGGGGGAGACCGCCCATAAGCAACAATTGGAAAGGGGGACGAAAGAGCGATGTATCGTCCTTCACGAAGAGAATTTCTGAGAGATTTCGCCGTCTGGGGCCTGTTGGCCGCGGGCAGCGGCTGCCTCGCCTCCTGCCAGCCGACCGGCGGCCTGGCGCAGGCGACCGGCGGCGGACGGGCGACCGCGCCGCGCGATTGGCCTTACGCCCGTGAGGCCCGGCATTACTCCAGCATGGTCGCCGGCCTTGACTGCACTTCCTGTCACGCCGATGCGCCGTCGGAGGTGCTGTACTGTCACGTCCCGCACTCCAGCCAATACGTCAAATGTGGGCTGTGCCCTCGCGGGTGCGTGATCGCAGAGGGACATCGCGGCGATTGCCGGGTGCGCGAGAACCGCGGCGGCAAGCTCCACACCCTGGTCTATGGCAACCCATGCGCTCTGAACAACGATCCCATCGAGAAGAAGCCCTTCTACCACTTCTGGCCGGGCACGTTTGCGCTCTCACTGGCTACGGCGGGATGCAACCTGCATTGCCAGTATTGCCAGAACTGGACCATCTCCCAGTCCAGGCCGGAGGATGTGGATTACCAGGAACTGATGCCTGAGGCGGTCGTCGCGCTGGCACTGAAATTGGGCAGCCGGTCTATCGCTTTCACCTACAGCGAGCCGACCGTGTTCTTCGAGTACATGGTGGATACGGCCCGTTTGGCCCGCAGCGTCGGGCTGGCCAGCGTGGTCATCTCGGCGGGCTACATCAATCCCACGCCCCTCCGCGAGCTGTGCGACGTGGTGGATGCCATCAAGATTGACCTCAAGGGTTTCAACGAAGAATTCTACCGCAGGATCGTCGAAGGCCAGTTGCAACCGGTTCTGCGCACTCTGGAGACCATCGCCCAGAGCGGCGTCCATCTCGAAATCGTCAATCTGGTCGTGCCGACGCTCAACGACAATCGGGATGAGCTGCGCCGCCTGTCTGAGTGGATTGTCGCCCATCTCGGCCCGGACGTGCCCACCCACTTCAGTCGCTTTCACCCCATGTACAAACTGACCAACCTGCCCTCGACGCCGGTCGAGACGCTCGATGCGGCGCGGGAAGCGGCGCTACAGGCGGGCATACGCTATGTCTACGTCGGCAACGTGCCCGGCCATCCGGCCAACAGCACATATTGCCATTGCTGCGGCAAGACGGTCGTCGAACGCATCGGATACGCCATTGTGGGCTACCATATAGACAGCGAGGGAAAGTGCGCATACTGTGGCTGCGCCATCCCGGGCGTGTGGGACAAGGAAGGGCCGCCAAAGGTTGAGGGGCGGCCAGGAGGAATGGCAGACTATTGATTTGACCGTGGTATCAGGGTAATAAAGTGGCGTTGGCAATGGAATAATTGAGGGAAGGAGGCAAACATGGAGAAGATAACGGTTTACGTAGGGCGTGTGGTCACCAGCTCCACTGGCGAGCTGCAGGACACGCGACAGAAGGTCGAGTTCGAGGGGGAACTTCTGGGCGAGCGCATTGAGCAAGACATCAAACGCAACGTGTGCGGTCACGCGGACTCAGAGGGACGGACGGAAACGCTCTATAAGTCCGCCGATGGGCGACTGTTCGTCCACGTCCATCAGTGGAGCGAGCACCCCGGCAAGCCATCGGTCGAGGAGCTGCACGAGGTCGCCGAAGCGGACTTGCAGCCCGGCGGCCGTTTCGCACTGTTGGGCGCCGAGTGCGGCTTCGGCGCATCGCCGACGTGATACGCGGGCCTGTTGGGGCGGCCCATGCCCGGGGTGCATTTCAGATCGCGGGTTAATGGCCCCGTTGGGCAGGTTTCATGCGTATCGCGCCTTTGGCGGCTATGGAAAGCCGCCCTACTTCTATGTGCCCGCCGCGTATTCAGGAGGGAAACATGCTTGGGATGACTCGATTCAAGGGGATTGACATGATCCGCCCGGCGCGCGCCTGGCTCGCGCTGGCGGCGGCCATCGGCCTTGCGCTGGCCGCGCTCTTCTGGGGTGCGCTGGCCTGGCCGACGTCCGTGGCCGGTCAGGACAACGTCCGCATACCGGCGGTGGCCGGCCAGTTCTACCCGGCGGACGCCGACGAGCTGCGGATCATGGTGGACGCCCTGCTGGCCAACGCGGCGCACAGCGAGGGCGAGCCAATCGGCCTGATGGCGCCGCACGCCGGTTACATCTTCTCCGGCGCGGTCGCCGCGCGGGCGTTCAAACAGATTGAGGGCGTCCAGTACGACGTCATCGTCGTCATCGGCCCCAATCACCGCGACCCGGCCTTCGACAAGGTATCCGTCTACGCCGAGGGCGCGTTCCGCACCCCGCTGGGTGAGGTGCCGGTGGACACGGAGACCGCTCGGAAGTTGCTGGAGGCCGATGAGCGGCTGGTCTTCGACCGGAAAGTCCACAGTGCGGAACACTCGATTGAAGTCGAGCTGCCGTTCCTGCAGCGGCTCTACCCGTCCGGCTTTAGCTTTGTGCCCATTGTGATCGGGCGGCATACGGCGCAAAACATTGACGCGCTCAGCAACGCGCTGATCGGTGTCCTGAGCGGCCACAAGGCCCTGATCGTCGCCAGCTCCGACATGTCACATTATCCACCCTATGAGCAGGCGAACCAGATTGACCGGCGGACGCTGGCCGCCATTGAGACGCTCGACCCCGAAGAGGTGCGCTGGTGCGAAGTGCGCGCCCTGGCCGAAGACATCCCCAATCTGGGCACGACCCTGTGCGGCGGCGATGCGGTGGAGGTGGTGATGCGTGTGTCGCAGGCGTTGGGCGCGAACCAGGCCACCACGCTGATGTACGCCAACTCCGGCGACACGCCCTTCGGCGACCGCGACAACGTCGTCGGTTACGGTGCAGTAATGTTCTGGCGCAGCGATGCACCCCAGACGCCGACGGCCACGGCCGGGGAAAAGGCCATTGCCCTTTCGCCCACGCCGCGCGGGAAGCTGAGCCAGGAGCACAAAGATTGGCTGCTCAACCTGGCCCGCTCGACTCTGGAGAACTACCTCAAGGCTGGCGTAGTGCCACTGGCGCAGCCGCAAGAGCCGGAGCTACAGCGGCCCGCCGGCGTGTTTGTGACGCTGAAGGAGTACGGCGAGCTGCGCGGTTGCATCGGCCGCATTGTCGGCGATTTGCCCCTCTATCTCGCCGTGCAAAAGATGACGCTGGCCGCCGCGCTGCAAGACAGCCGCTTCCCGCCGGTCAGCGTCGCCGAGCTGCCGGCCCTGGAATACGAAATATCCGTGCTATCGCCCACCGAACCGGTGGACAGCGTGGAGGATATTGAAGTGGGCAAACACGGCGTCATCCTGGTCAAGGACGGCCATCAGGCAGTCTTCCTGCCCCAGGTCGCCGTCGAGCAGGGTTGGACGCGGGACCAAATGCTTGCCCACCTCAGCGAGAAGGCAGGTCTGCCTGCCGACGCCTGGCGGGAGGGCGCGCAGTTCTACGTCTTCACCGCCGATGTGTTCTAGCTCGGCGGTGCAGACGTTGGACGGCAGGCGTCACACTACGCTCGCGTCGGCGCTGGCGGCCGTCGGTCTGACGTCAGTCATCGCTCAGGTTGTGCTCATCCGTGAAATCGGTGCCGTGTTCTACGGCAACGAGCTCAGCATGGGCGTCGTGCTGGCCGTCTGGCTGCTGAGCGTCGCCGCCGGGACGTGGCTGCTGGGGCGTCCGGCGGACCGCATCAAGGACGGCCCGATGGCGTTGGCGCTGGGTCTGGTTGTCAGCGGACTGCTGCCCATCCTGCAATTGCTGCTCGTGCGCACCGCGCGCTGGTGGCTCAACCTGACGCCCGGCGCGCTGGCCGGCCTGGATACCATCGCGCTGGCTATCGTCGTGGTTCTGAGCCTGCTGTGTGTCTGCCTGGGCTTTCTCTTTCGGCTGGGCGCACGCCTGTTCGACGAGAGCGGCCGTCCGCTGGCGGCCGCCTATGTCTGGGAAGCCGTCGGGGCGGCTCTGGGCGGCGTCCTGTTCACCTTTGTCCTGGTGCGCTGGGGCAACCCTTTCGGCGTCGCCTTCCTGGTGGCTGCCGCCAACTGGACGGCCGCTTTTGGGCTGTGCACGGGTTATTCACGGCGCCGGGCCATTTGCGCCCTGTGCTTGCTTGGTGCAATCGCCTGTTTGCTGGCAGCGGCGCTGCCAGCCGCAGAATGGAATTTCAGCACGCTGCGCTGGCAATACCCCAGCCTGCTGTTTGCCGCCGATTCCATCTATGGCCGTGTTGCCGTCACCGGCCAGGACAGCCAGCGGGTCTTCTACGAGAACGGGCTGGTCATGTTCGACACCCAGAGCCTGGCCGCCGAGGAGGTCATCCACCCGGCCTTGCTGGCGCATTCCAACCCCGGCCGGGTCCTCTTGATGGGCGGTGGCGTTGGCGGCGGGCTGCGGGAAGCGCTCAAGCACCCGCTCGCAACCCTCGATTATGTCGAGTTGGACCCGCTCATCGTCGAGACGGCCTCTCGCTTCCTCCCAATCGAAGATGCGCTGCGGCTGTACGACCCGCGCGTTACCGTCATCAACGAAGATGGCCGCCGCTATCTGTCGGCCGTGGTGCAGGCGCAATACGACGTCATCATCATTGACCTGCCCGAACCGTCAACAGGCCAACTGAACCGCTTCTACACGTCAGAGTTCTACCGGTTGGCCCGCGCCAGGCTGGCGCCAAACGGCATCCTGGCCTTTGGCCTGCCCTCGGCTGAGAACTATCTCAACCGCGAGCTCAGGCGCCGCAACGGCAGCATCTATGCCACTTTGCGTGAGGTTTTTGCCCACATTGTCGTCCTGCCCGGCGACCGCAATATCTTTTTGGCTTCCGATGTGCCCATCGCGGCTGACCCCGAGGTCTGGGCGGCGCGGTTAGAGGAACGTCAGGTGCAGGCGAAACAGGTCACGGCCCCATACCTGCGCTTCCTCTTCACCACCGAGCGCTATGCCAAACTGAGAGAAACGCTGCAGGCCGAGATCGGACGCATCAACCGCGATTTCAAGCCCATCTGCTATTACTACGACATGATCCTGTGGCTCTCCCGCTTCTACGGCGAGCTCGGCCCGCTTTTCTACCTGCCAACGGGGGCGCACCTGTGGCCGTTGGCCGTGCTGAGCCTGCTGCTCGGCCTCATCTTGCGCTGGCGCAGGCGATGGCGCACGCCTGGCGCGGCCCTGTTGGCCGGTCTGGCCGGCATGAGCGCGGAAATCGTGCTGTTGCTGGCTTTCCAGGCGCTGTATGGCAATGTGTACTGGCTGGTCGGCCTGGTGGTCGCTGCGTTCATGGTTGGCACAGCCGCGGGCGCAGCCTGGCTCGAACGCCGCCAGGGGGCGGGACGGACAACGCTCATCGCGCTGCTGGGCGGTCTGGGCGTCTACATGTGGCTGATTCCGCCCATCACCCAGGTCACGGCGCCGATTGCCCCGCTTACAGTCCCCGCGCTGGCATTGGTCGGCGGCGGATTGGTCGGCGCAGTCTTCCCCGTGGCGGTGAACCTGGTCGCCGGCCAGGCTGGCCCCCGCGCCGGCCTGATCTATGCCGTTGACCTGGTGGG
>DAOTYC010000073.1:0-9076 GCA_034435095.1 Anaerolineae bacterium
GAGGTCGGTAAAATCAACCCGAAAACGGGACAGGGCCATGGCCGCCATCAGGGCCAGCAGCATCCACAGGAACGGCTGTTGATACGCCTGATGAAAATCAGGCGAGGCCCACTCCTGGATAAAGTCCTGCAACGCCCCGATGCTCACTGTGAAGAAGGGATAGGTCAGCATTTTCCAGGTATTGGGATTGATCAGGACAGCCCCGAGCGACACGACGGTTGCGCCGATCAGCGTCAGGACTTGCCGATAGCTCAGGATAGGCGCATCGCCCAGGCCGATCACGTTGTTCAGTGCCTCCCCCACGATGTACAGCCCCAGCAAGATGAAGCCGACGGCAACCCCCCCGTGCAGGTTGACCCATACGGCGGTCAGCGCGGGGATAAGATACAGCCGATTGATCCCTCGCCGCTTATACAGGTACAGAATGTACAGGAAGACGGCGGTCAAAAAGAATGACAGCATCTGCGGGCGGGCGGCCCAATACAACGCCGAAGTCAAGGCAGCCAGCAGTACGGCAAAAGCGCGGACGTAGAGGCCGCCCTCGCATTGCCAGAAAACGACCACGAACGTCGCCAGGACGACCAGCGCCAATCCCAACGCCAGCCCCCCTGCCCCGGCCATCCGGTAGATTGCCCAGAGCGGGAGTTGCGCCAGCCAACTGCTATCAATCCATTCTTTGCCGGACACTGTGTGGGAAAACGGGTCATGGAGTGGAATGCGGCCGGTTTCGACGATATACTGGCCCGAGCGGAGATGCCACCAGGTATCCGTATCGGTCGGCAGGCGAACGGCCATGGCGAACAGGCCCAGAAAGAGGATGAACACCAACAGCCGGTCGGTGGTCAGCCAGGCCAATGTGGCCCAGATGCCGCGCAGCTCCGATTGAAAGGGCGTTTGAGCTTCCATTTTCGTCTCCATAGCCCGTCGCTCAACTGTCCGCATTCTCCAACGCCTCCAGGCCGGCGCGGGCCGGTTCATAGCCTGGAACGAGGGCCAGCAGACGGCGGTAGGTCTCAGCGGCCAGAAACGGCTGATCGAGTTGCTCGTACCAGCCAGCCAATTCGATGAACCGCCCGGCCAGGTCATCGGTGATCTCCAAACGCTCAAGCTGAGGCAGCATGTCCGGCGCAATGCTCTCCCTCTGAAAGACGAACCAGCCGTAAGGCGACCAGCCAAACGTTCCACGGCCATAGATGGTGGGGTTTTCGACCATGCTCAGCGCGGCCTCGTACCTTCTGGCCGCCTCGGCCACCCGGCCCTGGCGATAGGCCCATTCGCCGTAGATCAGCAGCAGGTTGAGCTTATCGCCGACGGCCTGAGTGAAAATATTGAGCCCACGGCGCAGAAACGACTCGGCACGGATGTAATCGCCCAGCTCGATGTTAACGCGAGCCAGCCCTTCGTAGGCCGGCAGCTCAGCCGGAGCAAGGGCGCGCGCGCGCAGGAACGCTGCCTGAGCGGCGTTCCAGTCCGACCGTTTGAAGGCATCCCAGCCGATTCGCAGAAAGTCGTCGTAGGTACGAGGCGAACGGGGAACAGGCGGAGGGGGGTGGTCAACGTTCCATCTGGCCAGCAAATCTCTTCGGACAGGCGTTTGCTTCCAGAAATAGCCCGCCTCCGCCAGGTCAGGCCGCATCCGCAACACCTGCTCGTAATGGGCGAGAGCCTGTTCGCGGTCGCCCACATGTTCGGCGTAGCGGGCCAGGTTCAGGTGATAGATCGGCACGTCAGGCGTCAGTTCAATCGCCATCTGCATCTGCTCAATGGCCAGCTCAATCTGGCCGGCTTCCCAATACAGCACCGACAGGTTGGCATGGTTGAGCGAGTAGTAAGGCTCAAGCTCGATGCCGCGCTGATACGCTCTGATGGCTTCATCCAGCAGGCTGCGTTCAGCCGCGGGCAGCCTTTCGCGCCCACGGAATTCCATAGCCACCGTCGGGCTGCCATATTCCAACGCGGCCAGAACTCCGTACACATAGCCCCGTTGCAGGTGATAGAAAGCCAGGCGTTCGTCGCGTTCGACCGCCTCGTCAAAGAACGGTGCGGCGCGCTGCCAGTCGCCGATGCGAGTCAGTTGCACCCCGCGCCAGAACGGATAATAGGCCCAATCCGACCAGAAGCAGCCCAGCCACAACAATACCGCTGGCGCGATCAGCCACAAGGGGTGCAAACCGGAGCGGGCGGCAGGCGTTGCGTCGCCACCTGCCGCCGTGGAAGCGGTGTCTGTCGTTCCGTGTCCTGGCCCGGCCGACAGGGTCAGGGCGGCAATGCCGATGGCGGTCATACCGATAGTCGGCACTATGATGTGATTGTCAACCAGGCTGTGCACCGCGAAACCGATCAGGGCGGCCAGTCCGCCGGCCATAAACAGCCTCTGCTCGAACGCGGCCCGTCGCCAACCCCACCAAAGCCGCCACGCCAGCGACCACACCAGAAACGCCAGGGCAAGGATGCCCAAAAGGCCTCCTTCGGCCAACACGGTCATCGGCAGGCTGTGGGCGTGGGGGTAAGGCCTGTCCAAGATCGTTCTGAATTTCATGTATTGAGTGCTGTAAGTGAAGGGCCCGCTGCCATACAGCGGCGACGACAGAAAGGCCAGCCAAGCGCTGTTCCAGAAATCGCGGCGCGCCTCAAAAATACCGCTGTGAGTTGGGTGCTGCACCATCTGCCAGGCCACATAGCCTCCCGCAGCCATCAACAAGACGGCCAGTAAGACGACAGGCGCCGCCAACCACCGACGACTGCGGTGAGCGCGCCACCAGGTCGCCAGACGTGTCCTCCACCCGCCAAAGGCCATGGTGATCAGGACGACCAGCGACCCAATGATGGCCACCGTGCCCAGCCAACCGCCCCGCGACGAGGTGAAGAGCTGCACCAGCAGGGCGCCGACCAACCAGCCCAGAAGAATCAGGCGCGACAGGGCGCGGCGGGTGTTGATCAGGCGAATGACCGCCAGGGGCAGTAGCAGGTTGAGAAACCCTGACAACATGTTGGCGTCGCCGAGCAGCGTGTACAGCCGCAACGGTTGAGTGGGGATAAGCCTGCCACCCGATTGACTGAGCCAGGTAAGATACCAGGAGAGGATATCCACCAGGCCCCAGGCGACCACGATGCCGCCGACGATGAGCAGGCTGCGCAATAAAAGGTCGGCGGGCCAATTCTGCCTGGAGATGTCGTGAACCACGTAGAAAAACAGCGCATAGATGACCATCATGCCCAGCCAGCCGGCGCTGCGACGCAGATCAGACGAAAGCAGCGTAGCCAGCATCTGTGCGCCCATGACCACCAGGATGACCCATTCCAGGCCGGTCGAGGCGATGCGTCGCCGTCGCCGCAATGCGTCGCCCAGCCAAATACCCAAAACGAGCAGAATCAGCGTGTGCGAAATGACGTGTAGGGGGAAACGAACAAGGCCGTTCAAGGTACCGCCGGCCAGGATCAGATAGGCCAGCAACAGGATAGAGACGGCCTGTCGCAAGAAATATCCCAGAGTCTGGCGCGGTTCGCGGCTTATCGCCATGCTACCGTGAGCTCCCACTCAAGAAGTCGCGCAAGTGCCCATAGACGGCCCGCACCCCGCGCCACAAATAGCCCAAATCGCTTAACGAGCGAACGCGCAGCAACTGGCGCAGCATGAAGCGCGGGCGGAGGAATACTTTGTAGACATCAGCGCACATTTTCGAGACTTCCTCTGCCGACATATCGGGCGTCTTGAGAACCGGCTCGGACATATCGAAACGTTCGTATTGCTCGGGCGGGAAGCGAAACCAATCGTTCCGCACACACTCTTCGTATAACTGGGTACCGGGATAAGGTACCACCACCGTTGCTTGCAGCATCTCTGCCTGCCCCGATTCCATCAGCTCAGCCGCCAGGTCCAGCGTCCGGCGGGCATCGTCGCGCGTCTCCCACGGGTAGCCTACCATAACAGTCAGGTGGATGTCAAGTCCGGCGTCTCGGATGCGACGGCAATCCTCGCGGATGCGCTGCACGGTCGTGCCCTTGTTCAGTCGGTCCAAAGTCGCCTGATTGGCCGATTCCAGGCCCATCTTGAGCTTGCGGAAGCCGGCCTTTTTCATCGCCTCCGGGTGTCCAGGGCCCAGGCCGCCGAAGCGCATGTTGCACGAAAACAGGATTTCTTTGTTGTATCCCCGTCTGACCATACCCTGACAGAATTGAGTAAGCCAGCCGCCGCCCGGAAATGTGCCGGTGTCATCGAAGACCTCCTTCGCCCCGTGACGTTCGATCAGGAAACCAATCTCATCCAGCAGACGTTCAGGCGATTGTGTGCGGAAGCGGGGGTAAAGCACAGTCCAGGCGCAGAACGAACATCTGCCCCACGGGCAGTCTCGCCCGGCCATCGTATAGAAGAACGGCGTCCGTTTTTTCCACTTCTCGCCATAACGGTACGCCTCGGTCAGTTCGCGGTCAATAAAGGGCAGGCTGTTCAGGTCTGCGTTCAGGTCGAACGGCCCGGTGTGGACGATGTTTCCATCGTCCCGCCAGTAAATGCCGGCCGGGAGCGGCTCGGGCGGTTCTCGAAAGGCGGGAGCGTTGCGTTTGTCGCGCAGGTAGCGGGCGATGCCCAACAGCGCAAAGTCAAAATCCCCGCCGGTGATGACGAAATCCGCTTTAGAATGGTGCAGGCTCTCTTCTGGGAAGGCCGTAACGTGATCGCCCATCAGCACGAAACGGCACGCCGGGTGTATGCGCTTCAGCTCGTCAATCCAGGCCCAATGTTGCCGCACGACGGGCGTTTTGGTCTCGAAGGCGACCAGGTCCGGCGCCTCGTCCGCGAAGAACGACAGGAATTGCTCCCGCGACCAGCCCAGGGCGATGCTGTCGTTCCAGCGCACGTCGAACCCATCCCGTTGCAGCAGGGTGGCCGCCGAAGCGGCGACCACTGGATAGATGAATGATGGCACGTGATACCACTGGAACTGCCGGTTCTGGGTGAGCATCGGGCTGCCTCGCCCAGACAGGGGTGGATAGCTGATCATGACTTTCAAGTGGGCGCCCTCCATATCCCGTGAAAGCGAAGTATGGTTCACGAACTTCGTCCCATTATCCTCTGTCGAAGCACCCTGAGCAAGAACAACGGGTTGCCGATCAGATAGCGTTTGCCCAGCCGGCGTGGCTCGACATACAGGCGATACAGCCATTCCAGCCCATGGTCGAGCATCCAACGAGGCCCGCGTGGGACTTCGCCTGTCACGTAGTCAAACAGCGCGCCCACCGTCCAGCAGACCGGCGCGTCGAGTTCGGCACGATGGGCAGCCACCCATTTTTCCTGCGTGGGCGTCCCCATGCCCACCAGCACAATATCAGGCTGCGCCGCGTTGATGGCCGCGATGGTGCCTGCCAGCAACAGGTCGTGGATATAACCGTGATGTGTGCCGACGATTCGCAGCTCAGGATATTGCCTCAGGAGCACCTCCGCGGCGCGCTCGGCGACGCCCGGCCATCCGCCCAGGAAATACACGGCGTGGCCTTGACGGACGCAATGCTCACAAAACGGATAAATCCAATCCGCGCCGGTCATGCGGCCTGGCAGCCGGCCCCCCAATAGTCTGGCGCCGAGCACCACGCCAAATCCGTCGCAGTATACCACATCGGCGGCGTTCAGGATGCTGCGCAGCTCCGGGTCACCATACGCCGTGTTGAGGACATGCACGTTGGCATACATGACGGTGCGACGCCCGCCCACGGCGACGAAACGGCTCACTTCGTCGAGCAAATCGGCCAGGGTCAGGCTGTGGATGCGCACGCCCAGCACATTGACCGTCGCCTCATTCCGCACGGCGCAGGATGCTTCACGCCGTTCAGCACGATGCAGGCCACCGCCGTCGCTGCCTATCTCATTCCCAGGCATCGGATGCTCTTCCCATATCGTGCCAGGTGGTCATGCAGATAGCCCAGCTCGCCCCGGATGGCAATGGCCTCTCTGGGGCAAACCAGGGCGCAATACAGACATCCGAGACAATCCGGCGCGTCGAGAAAGCCGAAATCAGCGTCAAGCACCGGCAGTTCCATCGGGCACACGGCGACGCACGCGCCACAGCCATCGCAGCGTCCGCGGTCGAGATTGAGCTCCTGGATGGCCGCATCGGCCTGGCGATAGACATCCTGGATCACGCCCAGCCGATAGAGCATGGCGCGCGCTGCTTCCGAACCGTGCAGCGGGCGGGTCAGGTCGCGCACCACAGCCAACGCGCGATGGTCCAGAATTCTGGTCGCCAGTCCGCGTGGCGGCGCCGGCTCAAGCACAGCCACAGGGCTGATTCGCTCCACCAACCGTATGTCTTCGTCACTGATATGCCCGCGCTGTCGGGCGATAGCCAGATAAGGTATGGCCGCGTAGTCCAGCCCGACCAGGCGGGCCAGCAACAGATCAAGCCGAAATGGGTCTGCGCCACACAGCAACAGGTCCAGTCGTCTTGGAGTGCCATCGCCGGGGCCGTTGCCTTCCATCGCCACCAGCCCATCCACCAGGACCCAGTCCGGCCGAATTTGTTCGCTCAGACGCACCAGGTTGGAAGGCAGGTCGCGGTGCATCAATCGCTTATCGGTCCCGCTCACACAGCCCATCAGGTTCTTGACCGCCGCGCTCATGCCGGCCTCGGCGTGGGTCTTGATCTTGGGGATGCTGATAAAGAAATCGGCCTGCAAGCACACCTCCGCCACCCGCACTCTGCCTGTCGCCACTTCTACCTCGACCGCCGGCGTCTGGTTCAAGTCCAACACGCGCACACCGAAACGTGCGGCCAGTGCCCGGACGCCCAGCCGCCCTAAGATATCCACACCCTTGCGGTAAGTGCCGATATTCGGGCCATCGGCCAGCGTGATGTTGGTATATCCGCGTTCCTGCAGGGCGCGCACCAGCGCGACCAAGACCCGCAGGTCAGTCGAGTTGCCGGTCAGGGCCAGCAGGTCATTGTTGAGGTTGGGCTTGAGCAGGATGGCGGCGTCCCGCCGCACAGGCAGGCTCGCCACATCCAGACACGCACTGATTTCTGACGTAATCTGAGGCTGTCTGTAACCTTCCGCCAGCAGTCTGACCTGATTGCCCGGCAACAATTCTGAGCGCATTATGTCACGTGCCCTCCCGCCTGGTTCGCGTCAACCCGATGAGCACCTGACGATAACGTTCATACACATCGGCCCAATTGTAGCACTTCTGCGCATGCTCGTACCCTCGCTTGCCCAGCGTCTCTCTGAGCGACGGGTCGCCAACCAAAGACTCGATGGCTTCTGCCAGCGCGTCGGCATTGCCAATCGGCACGGGGAGGCCAATGCCAGCGGTGGCTTCGCGCACCGCCGGATAATCCGAGAAGATGACCGGCTTGCCGCAAGCCAACGCTTCTGCGGCGGTCAGGCCAAATCCCTCCTCCATGAGCGTAGGGAAGAGCACGATGTCAGCGCTGCGATAGAATGGAGCGATGTCGTCCACGTCGGTGTGGAACGCGACTGGCAGGCCCGCGGCA
This sequence comes from Anaerolineae bacterium, assembly GCA_034435095.1. GTDB lineage: Bacteria > Chloroflexota > Anaerolineae > DAOTYC01 > DAOTYC01 > DAOTYC01. The sequence goes on from DAOTYC010000073.1 coordinate 7,485, forward strand.
AGCCGCTGCAGTCGGTCCAAATAGGCAGGGTCATCCATGCGGCCCACGATCACCAAACAAACGCGCTCCAGCACGTCAGGTGACAGCTTTTTCAGGGCTTCGAGAGCTATATGCTGGCCTTTGCCGGGCAGGATGCGTCCCGGATATACCAGCCTGACACGCTGATCCGAAGCCGTTCCTTCGGCGGTGGACGGGCCAACATCCCCTCGACCTGCGGGCCGGAAACGGTCCAGATCTACTCCCCAATAGATCACATGCACCTTCTGGGAAGGCATGCCAAACTCCAGTATCCTGGCCTTGGTGGCCTGGCTCACGGCGATGGCCGCCTGGAAACGGCCTATGCGCCAGCCGACCAGTCGGCGGCGGAGGCCGTTGCTCCTGCGTACGCTGTCGGCCAATCCAAAGTTGAAATCGTGAACGATCACGGCGTTGGGCGCAGCCAGCGGGCCAACCTCGATGGCGTTCGACAAGACCACGTCGGGCCGAAGCAGCCTTACGTACCACGCGCTCAAGAAAAAGAAACGGGCGTAGTTGACCAGGCGGCTGCTCGACGACTGGGCGATGGGCCAGCATCCCGGCGGCAGAGCTGCTCGGCTCTTGCGCCAACCGCTGACCAAAGTTACTTCGTCCCTCAAGCAGGCCTGTCGCCACAGGTTATGTATTGTCGTCTCTCGCCCACTGATGACATCAGGCGGAAACGCACGGGTGAGGATAGTGAGCTTCACGTGACCCGTCTCCTGGCCTGTCGCCAATCGTGGATGGCCTCCTGAACATGAACTCGCAGGCCGTCTTTAACTTCTTTGTAGAGCAGCGAGAGCGTAAGCCCAGAAACGCCTGCTCTCAGCCTGCCACATACGGCGGTCTTGTCGCGCAACCAAACCCTGCCCCCAATACAGCACCGCTCGAAACAGCAGTCCCATACTGAGCACCATGCTGAAAACCAGCGACTGCAGGTGTGTAGCTTGAGTGCGCATGACAAAATACTGCTTCAGGCTCTGCACCCACATTGTGTGCACCGCCTCGTTCTGTTGGACACTGGCCCCCTGATGGTGCTCAACGATCGCAGCCGGCACATGAACCAACTCCCAGCCACCTGCCGAGATGCGTTCGCACCATTCCAGGTCTTCAGCGTACATGAACCAGTCTTCGCGCAAAGGACCGACTTGTTCGATCACCTGCCGCCGAACCATCAGACAAACGCCGGAAAGCCACTCAACGGCCCGCGGCTCTCTATCGTGCACTCCCATCAGCAGTTGATACCCTCTGAAAGCTGGCGATTCAGGGAAGAGGCGCGACAGAAAGAAATAGTGGTTGAAAACAGTGCGAATAGTTGGCTGATGGCCGCACGACAGAGTGCGAAACCTGGACAGCGGATGAACGACCTTGGGGCCCACTGCGCCAACCTGAGGGTGCTCGCGGAGGAACTCGGCCAGGATGCTTAAAGCTTGCCCGATTATTCGGGTGTCGGGATTGAGCAGCAAGACATACTCGGCGGTACATAGCGGCAGCGCGAGGTTGTTCGCAGCAGCAAAACCGAGATTCGCCTGGTTCTCAATCAGTTGAACGTTAGAGAACTTGGACCGAACCATAGC
>DAOTYC010000074.1:0-16317 GCA_034435095.1 Anaerolineae bacterium
CCTTGAGTTTGGGGTTCAACGCCTTATAGGTCAGCTCAAAACGTACCTGGTCTCGGCAGGTGCTGGCCGATCACACCGGTAGACATCACCCAGACGGCCTCTGGCCGCACGCCGAGCAGTTCGGCGGCGTAGCGCGCGGTGTCCTCAGCGTCCTGCAGGCCGCGCGCGCCGGTGCAGGCGTTGGCACAGCCGCTGTTGATGACCACCGCCTGGGCGATTGTGTTGTGCTCGCGCAGCAAGCGACGGTCGTACTGCACTGGCGCCGCAGTAACCTTGTTCTTGGTAAACACGGCTGCTGCGTGGCACGGAACCTCGCTCATCACTATTGCCAGGTCGGGGCTGCCCTCGATATTCTTGATGCCGCACGCGACGCCCGCCGCCCGGATGCCGCGGACCATCGCGATGTGCCCATCCTGTAAGATATCCATGTCCACAAACCTCCTTGATTAAGGGTTTCACAGCTATCCACTTTCAGTTGCCGGCCTGCTTCCTGGCAAGGACGCGGGCCGCCTCCTCCAGCCATTGCTGAATGGGGATGTGCTGTGGGCATTTGTCCTCACACTCCCCACAGTGCTGACACTCTTCGGCTTTGAGGCCAGCGACCGGGCTGTCCTCGCCTCCCAACTGCTCGTAGAGGGCCTGCGCCTTGTCCTTCAACCCGTAGACGCGAAAGTAATTCAGGTACTCGAAGTTGGCCGGAATGTTCACACCATGCGGACAGGGCATACAATAACCACAGCCGGTGCAATACAGTTCCGCCAGGCTCTTGACTTCATCCAGCGCGCGTTGCACCCGCTCGCGCTCTTCTGGTGTCAGCGGCATCGCTGTACTGGCAGTGGCCGCGTTCTCTTCGACTTGCTGAACCGTGTTCATGCCGGACAGGGCAATGCTGACGCCGGGATGCGACAGGACGAACCGCAGGGCCAGTTCGGGCGTGCTCATGGCTCTCACCGGCTGAGTCTTTTCGATGCCCTCGGACGGTGCTATGAGCCGGCCGCCAGCGATTGGGCCCATGATCGCCACCCCCATACCCTTTCGATGGGCGTGGCCGATGGCCTGCTCGTGCTCGCGGTTGAGCAAGTTATATTGTACGGTCATGGCCTCAAAATTGTCGGTATCAATGACCTTGAAAAGGTTCTCCGTGCTGTCGTGCAATGAAAACGCGATGTGCCGGATCAGCCCTTCCGTCTGAGCTTTGCGCGCTTCTTCAAGGGGCCCGTGGCGGACGTCAATTTTCTCCCTGTATTCACGCCAGGTGATGCTCCACATGTGATACACGTCAATGTAGTCTACATCGAGCTGTTTGAGCGAATTGTCCAGCCAGAAACGCCATCGTTTGGCCGTGCGGTCCTCGATTGGATTCTTGGTCGAGACGAACGGCCGCGGGTTGCCGGCCCTCATCCAGGCTTTGATGGCCTGGCCGACAACCCGTTCGCTTTCACGCTTGCAGTAATAGGGCGCGGTGTCCAGGTAGTTGACGCCCAGTTCTAAGGCCCGCAATATGACGCGAATGGCCGCTTGTTCATCCACGTGCTGGTCGTCTCGCGTCATAGGCAGGCGCATTGCCCCGAAGCCCAGAGCCGAAACGTTCATACCGGTTCGCCCGAATTCACGATACTGCATGTTCAACTGTCCTTTTTAAGCCTGTGCGGTCAGGGCGACCGCACTTCCCGCCTAATCTCTCTTGAACTTGCTATAGTCCGGACGGCGATAACTCGACACACCGGTGCCCTCCAGGTCAATGAGCGCCTTGACCTTCAGCGGCAGGCCAAACAAATTGATGAACCCTTCCGCATCTTTCTGGTCGTATACGTCGTCTTTGCCAAACGTAGCAAAGTCCTCACGGTACAGGCTGTAAGGGGATTTGCGTCCGACGACGGTGCAATTGCCCTTGTACAGCTTGAGGCGCACCACGCCGGTCATCTTCTCCTGCGTCTTGGCGACAAACGCATCGAGGGCTTCACGGAGTGGCGTAAACCACTGGCCGTAGTAGACCAGTTCCGCGTAGCGTTGGGCGACCACATCTTTGTAGTGCAAAGTCTCGCGGTCCAACACCAGGCTTTCCAGCTCCCGGTGGGCGGTGTAGATGATGGTGCCGCCGGGCGTCTCATAGACGCCGTGCGATTTCATGCCTACCAGGCGGTTCTCCACCAGGTCAACGCGGCCTACGCCGTGCAGCCCGCCGATTTCGTTGAGCTTGGTGACCAGTTCGACCGGCCCATAGGCTATGCCATCTATCTTCTTCGGCACGCCTTCCTTGAACTCCAGTTCCAGGTATTGTGGCTCGTCAGGGGCGTTCTCGGGCGAACGGGTCATCAGGAACATGTCTTCTTCTGGCTCGTTCCAGGGGTCTTCAAGTACGCCGCCCTCATGGCTGATGTGCCAGATGTTGCTGTCGCGGCTGTAGATGGATTTCGTGGTCGCCTTGACGGGAATACCGCGCTCGGCGGCGTATTTCAGTGCGTCCTCTCGTGAGCGCAGGTCCCACTCGCGCCAGGGGGCGATGACCTTGAGTTTGGGGTTCAACGCCTTATAGGTCAGCTCAAAGCGCACCTGGTCGTTGCCCTTGCCTGTGCAGCCGTGAGCGACTGCGTCCGCGCCCTCTTGCTCGGCGATTTCGACCTGCCGCTTGGCGATAAGCGGGCGAGCGATGGATGTGCCGAGCAAGTACTTGCGCTCATAGATCGCTCCGGCCATCAGCATCGGGAATACATAGTCGGTCAGGAACTCTTCACGCAGGTCTTCGATAAAGATTTTGCTGGCACCGCTGGCCAGAGCCTTCTCTTCCAGACCGCTCAGTTCGTCGCCCTGGCCGATATTGGCCGTCACGGCGATGACTTCACAGCCATAGTTCTCCCTCAACCATGGAATAATGACCGATGTGTCCAGGCCGCCTGAATAGGCAAGCACCACTTTCTTGACACCGCTTTTCATTTTTTCAACTCCTCCCCATTCCATTTTTCCAAGATAAGCATAATTGTTTCACACTTTGTGCGCACCACTGGTCACTGCCGGTTGCCGACAGGACGTGCACGTTTCCACCTGTTCGATGAGCGACTGATCGTGCGCTGGCCTCGGCGCCAGGCGGGTCAAAGTTACACCTGCCAGGGTGATGATGGCGCCGACTCCTTGCCAGACGCCCAGCGTTTCGCCCAGGAACAGCCAGCTCGTCAGCACCGCGATCACCGGCACCAGGTTGGTGAAGACCGCTGTCCGCGCTGCGCCGACCTTTTGAACGCTCACATTCCACAGCACATAAGCCACGCCATTGGCGAACAGAGAAGAAAAAACAACTCCCAGCCAACCCTGGGCGGAGACTTGCGCGAAATTCTGTCCTCCCAATTCGCCGAGAGACGCCATGATAAGAAACGGCGTCCCCAGCGCCAACGTGACGGATGTGACTTTCAAGGGCGAATAGTGCTGAAGCAGTGGCTTGCTCAGGATGGTGTTAAACGACCAACAGATGGCTGCCGCCAGGGTCAACAGATTGCCGGGCAAAGTGTCCAATGCAGCAGAGACTCCTCCTGCACCCAGCCCCACAATCAAAACGATGCCCGTGAACGACAGGCCAACTCCCACGCCGATATGCAGGCTAAGCCGCTCGACCCGCATGATGAGCCCCAGCAGAGCGATAAAGATGGGAGATGTCGCCAGCAGCAGCGATGAATTGCTCGCCGTGGTCAGTTCGATCCCCTTGATGAAACAGACCTGGTAGCCGACATGCCCAACCAGGGCGATCAGCAGCAGAGACCCGATCTCACGCTGGCGAAAGCGCAGGTTTTCACGGGCGGCGAACAAGATGCCCAGCAAACACAGTGAGGCCAGGGCAAACCGCAACGAGACAAAAACCATCGGCGAGAGTTCGACCAGAGCTTGCTTCACGATGGTGAAATTGACGCCCCAAATCAGAGATACGGCCAACATGCCGGCGTCGGCCCAGGAGAATGTTGCCAGCTTCTTGCGTTGAGCCCCTCTGTTTCCCAGTTCTTTCGATATAAAAGTCATATCGTCTATTTGCACACCCGCGCTTTTCGCGGCCCGATCCGGGCCAGTGTCACCCCGGTCAGAGTGATGAACGCACCCACCATCTGCCAGAGGCGCAACGTTTCGTTGAGAAAGAGCCAGCTCACCAGGACGGCTACCACCGGAACCAGGTTTGAGAAGATTGCTGTCCGCGTGTTCCCGGCCTTTTGTACACTGTTGTTCCAGATGACGAACCCGACCGCGCTCGCCAGAAAGAAGGAATAAAATACCCCCAGCCAGCCCCTGACCGACACGGACAGCCAGGCCTGTCGCCACAACTCCCCAGCCGACAGCAGCAGCAGAAACGGCGTGCCAGTGAGCATCGCCAGGGTTGTGATTTTCAAGGGTGAGTATCGGCGCATCAGCGATTGCGAGAGCAGGGTGTACACTGACCAGCTCAGAGTCGAGAACAAAATCATCACATTGCCGACCAGGGTTTGGTCGGAGAAGTTCAGGCCACTCGGCCCTGCGCCAATGATTATCGCTGTTCCGACAAAGGACAGCGCCACGCCTATCCAGCTCAGCACTGAGACGCATTCGAGGCGCAGCAACGCGCTCAGAACCGTGACGAAAATGGGTGTGCCGCCAACCAACAGGGAGGCATTCCCGGCGGTAGTCCGGGCAATGCCCTGAATGAACAGAACCTGGCATATCGTGATCCCGCAAATGCCCAAGATCAGGATGCGCCACCAATCTCGTCCGTGGATTCTGAGGTTCTCCCGTTGGCTCATCAACATGAGGACGATAAATACCGAAGCCAGGAAGAACCTGATGGAAGAGAAGGCCATTGGTGAGATTTCTCTCAGGGTGTGTTTGACCACAGCAAAGTTGCCGCCCCAGACCATGGACACAAACAGCATGCTGATATCAACCCATGCGGACAGCCGTGCCCGGTTTTGGGCTGGCAGAGGGGCCGGCGAGACCTGAGCTGTCATTTTGTCGCTCCAGTTCCATTCCGGAAAACAGTTTCCAGGTACCTTTTGCCGGCTAACATGGCCGCCGCGCTGTTCGAGGGGCTGGCCTCGATCACAAGCACCGTGTCCGCCCGGACATATCGGCTGATCATGGCGAAGTCCATGTTGCCCTCTCGGGGCGCCTGGTGGTCCAGCAAGAGATTTTCCATGCCGTGCAGGTGGACGCCGACAAGCCGGTTTTGATACCTCTTCAGCCAGTCTTCGTGGCGACGAATGCCCAGGTTCTCTTGCACCTGTGCGTGTCCGCAGTCGTGCCAGTATCCCAGGTTCGCACAGTCTGCTTCTCTGAATATCATATCCAGCTCATCGAAATCCGGTAGACTGTAGAAATGATAACGGATCTCCAGGCCGAAGCGCAGGTCCGGAAAATCGGGGCAGACCTCCCGCAGGCTGCTGATGAGCTGATTGAAATGCTGCGGCGCAAGGCGGGCTCGCTCTCGGATTAAGTCAGGCAAATGAACGGCCACGATGGAGGGGTCATTGGCCTGCGTTGCCCGTCTCATGCTGTGAGAATATGTCGGCGATTGCTTGAGCGCTTCCACCGAGCCGCTGTGAATCACGACCGCGCGGGCGCCTAAAGCGCGCGCCGCCTCGGCGGTCTCGCGCAGATAACGCACCCCAAGCCGCCGGGTGTTCTCATCCAGAGAGGCAATCATGTCACCGTATCGGTCATCGTGTCGCAAAGTATCCGGGTTGGCAGAACAGATGTTGTGCAGGCTGGTGATCACTATGCCTCGCCGTTCTGCCTGCCGCCGGACTCCTTCGATGTCCAGCGGGTGCACACGATAATTGAGCTCGATGGCTTCCGGCTCGAGGACATCCAGCGCGGTGAACACCTTCTCGATGGGCCAGCCGTCTTCAGGAATCCAGGCCGTGGAAATGGCGATCAAGAGTTTCCTCCTTAAGCATCCTTGCCCTGCGGGTCGAGATCAACAATTAGCGGCGTCTCCGTGCAATCGGGAAAGTGAACGCAGTTGATGCACTCGTTCCAAACCAATCGCTGAACTTGCGTCCTCTCCACTTCTCTGAAACCGTGTTTCAGGTACGGTTCCGGGTCGTATGTCAGAGCCAAAACCTGTTTCACACCCAACTGGCGGCCCTCATCCAGAAGCCGGTCAATCAATTGCCCAAACACGCCATTCCTTGCCAGTTCTGGGTCAGCAAAAGTCACCGATCGGAGCTCGCCAATGTCTTCCCAAAGGATGTGTAGAGAGCCACAGCCGACGATCCGCCCGTTTTGCTGCACGACGGTAAAGTCGCGCAAATATTGAAATACATAATGTTGCGAGCGAGGCAAAATCGAGCCGTCGCGGTTGATCAGGGTGGTCAGCTCGGCAACGTCTTGAATGGTGGCTTTTCTGAGCAACATGGTCTTATCGTCCGTCATTCTGCAGTTCTTTGAGCACGGCCACCTCGTCACAATTTGGAAACTTGGGACAATCTATGCAGTCCCCCCAAATCTTGTGGGGCAACTGATTCTTATCAATGATCCTGAATCCCAGGCTCTCAAAGAAGCCGGGCACATAGGTCAGCGCAAAAACCGTTGGCAGCCCCAATTGCCGGGCATCCTCGATCAACTCCGTGACCAGCATCCGCCCCAGCCCTTTGCCCTGGTGCTCTTCCACGACCGCCACAGACCGCACTTCAGCCAGGTCGGCCCACAGTATGTGGAGCGCCCCACACGCCACTATCTGGTTGTTGCGGTCAACGACAACCCGAAAATCGCGCAGGTTCTGATAGATTTGGTTTTGTGATTTGGGCAACATCTGTGACAGATTGGCGTAATGGTTGACCAGCCTGAAAATGGGCATCACGTCGGTCACAGTGACCGTGCGTACATGAAACTCCTCACTCATTTGCCTTTGTCCTCGGCGGCGACCGCCTGCAGAGCTGCCTCCAACTTGCCCGTCAGTTCGTCAACGTGCTTTCGCTCGATAATCAGCGGCGGTACGAGTCGGAGGATGTTGTCCCCGGCTATGGCCGTGAGGATGCCCTGTTTATAGCCCTCGCTCACGATATCGAGCGCCTTGACCGATGTCTGCAAGCCCCAGATCAGGCCGCGTCCGCGTACTTCTTGAATGAGTTCGGGGTAGCGGCCCTGTATGGTGCGCAGACAGCTCCCCAGGTATTCCCCCTGTTGCCTGACGTGTTCCAGGAAAGCAGGGTCGCTGACGCGACGGAAGACGACCTGCGCCACTGCGGCGACCAGGCAGTTTGCCGCAAATGTGCTGCCGTGGTCGCCTTTGGCGATGGAGTCGGCGACCGACTGGGTGACCAACGTGGCGCCCATGGGCAGTCCGCCGCCGAGCGGCTTGGCCAGGGTCATGATGTCAGGTGTAACACCGTAGTATTCGTGGGCCCACAGATAGCCGGTGCGCCCAAGTCCGCACTGCACTTCGTCGAAAATCAGGAGCGCGTGGTGTGCGTCGCATAGCTCGCGCAGGCCCTGCAGGAACTCCTTGCTCGCCAGGTAGATGCCGCCCTCGCCCTGCACCGGCTCGACAATAACCGCGCACGTCCTCTCCCCGACCAGCTCTTGCGCGGAGCTGAGATCGTTGAACACGCCGAACTTGGCGCCCGGCAGCAGAGGCTCAAACGGCTTGCGATACTTTTCGCGAGATGTCGTCGCCAGCGCGCCCAGGGTGCGGCCATGAAACGACCCGCTGAAAGCAATGATCTCATACTTGTCACTGCCGAAATGCGTTGAGCTGTACTTGCGCGCAAATTTCAGCGCGCCTTCGACGGCTTCGGTGCCGGAGTTACAGAAAAACACACGGTCGGCGAAAGAATGGCTCACCAGCATCTCGGCCAATTGCGCATGGGGGATGGTGTGATACAGATTGGATACATGGATGAGCTTACCGCTCTGCTCGCGGATGGTTTGCAGTATCTCCGGGTCGCCGTACCCCAACGCATTGACGGCAATCCCGCTTACGAAATCCAAATAGGCCCTTCCGTCCGTGTCGTAAAGATACACTCCTTCGCCCCTCTCCAGGACAAAGTCGGGCCGCGAGTACGTCTGCAATACGTAACGACCTTCCAGGTCAATGATGTCTTGAGCTTTCATCAGTCGTGTTCTCCTTGAGTTATGTTTCTCAGATTTGTGTATTGTGGCCGAACGCAAGTTCTCACGTTTCTACAGTGTGTGCGACGGTCACGTGACCAGTTTTGTGCCCGCGCCAGGCTGCAGACCTTGCAGGTTGGTGATGCGGACCTGGGCGATACCTGCAGCAACCGCTTCGAGAGCAGACCTGACCTTGGGGACCATCCCGCCATGAATCTTGCCGGATCGAATCCATTCCTCAGCCTGGTCTGCCCTGATCTCCGGTACAATCTGGCCTTCGATCACCACGCCGGGCACGTTGCTGACGAAGATGAGCTGCGACGCCCTTAACGCCTGGGCGACAGCCGTCGCCGCGTGGTCGGCATTGACGTTATACGTGTAGCCGTCCAGTCCTAACGAGATTGGTGAAATTACTGCCGCCAAACCGCGTTCGAGCAGCGCGTCGAGGTGGTCTGTACGGACTTCCACGATGCGCCCGACCCAGCCGAGGTCTCCCGATGGGTGCTCCATTTTTTCGACGCGGATCAGCCCGAAGTCCACGCCGCTGAGCCCTACGGCCGGCACGCCAGCTCTCATCAGACGGGCGACGAGACGTTTGTTGATCAGGCCGGACAGCACCATTTCAGCCACGTCAAGAGATTCTCTGTCGGTGACACGCAGGCCTTCGATGAACGCAGGCGTGAGGCCCAAGGCGTTCTGCAGGTGAGCGATTTCTTTGCCTCCGCCGTGCACAATCACCGGCTGAGGGCAGTGGTTCGGTGCTCCGTCCTCACTGCGCATCTGCCGGATGGTCTCGACAAGGCCGGCCAGGAAGCTCTCATCGTCTACTTCGTTCCCGCCAATCTTGATTACGATTCTATTGGCGTCCATTGGTCCGTCTCCTACAGTCTCAGGCCAGCTTGCTCATCCAGGCCAAACAAAATGTTCATGTTCTGCACCGCCTGCCCCGACGCACCTTTGACCAGATTGTCAATGGCCGAGATGATGATGAACCGATTGGTGTCGTCTACCTGAGTGATAGAAATGGCGCAACGGTTGGTATGGACCACGTGTCGCAGTGTCGCCAGGCTGCCGGCGGGCAGAACCTGTATGAAAGGCTCGTCGGCGTAGGTTTCGCGGTAAAGCGAGAGCACCTGGTCGGCATCGTAGCCGTCGCGCACGCTGACATACATCGTGCTGAGGATGCCCTGATTAACCGGCAACAGGTGTGGCGAGAAAATCACCCGATAGGGCCCGGTCGCGGTGAGGTCAAGTTCCTGCTCCATTTCTGGGGTATGACGGTGTTTGTGGCCGATGTTGTATGGGGACAGGTTCTCGTTGACCTCGACGAACAACGAGCCCAGTTTCAGGCTGCGCCCCGCGCCCGACACGCCGGTTTTGGAATCAACGATGATCGTTTTGTCGGCCAGCAGGCCGTTCTTCGCCAGCGGATACAGCCCCAGAATGACGCTGGTCGGGAAACAGCCGGGGTTGGCTACCAGGTTGGCGCGCCGGATAGACTGGCGATGGATTTCTGGTAAGCCGTAGACCGCCTCGGCCAGCAAATCAGGGGCCGTGTGCTGGACGCCATACCACTTCTCGTAGGTTACCGCGTCTTTGAGGCGGAAATCCGCGCTGAGATCAATCGCTTTAACGCCTGCTGCACAGACGTTGCGGACCATGTCCAGCGACTCGGCATGGGGAAGACACAAGAACGCCACATCCACCTCGGAGAGTGGCGCGTCCTCGGCCTTAATCAACTTCAGGTCGTAAGGGCACGGGAAGACATCGCTCAACAATTGTCCGGCCGAGCTTTCAGAAGTCCCGAAGCGAACCTGCACATGCGGGTGGTTGGTCAGCAGACGAACCAGCAAAAGGCCGGTGTAGCCCGTAGCGCCATATATGCCTGCTTGAATCATGAACTAGATGCCTTTCTTTTGCTGCGATACCTTCTCAATAAGCACCTGCACTGTCTCTTCGGGGGTCAGACAAACGTGTATGGTGCGCAATTCATCTTCCGGAACGAACGCTTCCTGCACCAGGGCTCTAAGGACCCGCCTCCAGCGGTCTCCCATGAGAATAAGCGGCTTGGGGTTCATGCCTTTGACCTGCAGCAGGCTCCAGGTGACAAACACCTCGCTGAGCGTACCGATACTGCCCTCCAGTCCAATACATCCATCGCTTTGCACGATAAGGTGCTCCAACCGATGGAGATATTCCGTCTTCTTGATTTCCTCATCGAGCCATCTGTTGGCGAACGGACGGGCCTGGTCAAACAGCGATAAAGTGATTCCGATCACGCGGCCGCCGGCCTCTTTGGCTCCGCGGCTGACCGCCTCCATCGTTCCAAAGTAGCCCCCGTTCATCACGGTAAAACCGGCCTCGGCCAGCAGCCGCCCCAGCTTGCGAGCGTCCTGGTAAAGCTGGGTGTCTGGTTGGGCAGTCGAACTCCCAAAAACGGTGATGATCTTCTTGTCAGCCACCGTGTCCTCCGTGTTCATTGAGTGCTTGTGGTTTGGTCTCGCCTCGGCTGTCATCGGCCAGAACAAGCAAAGCCTTGGTCAATACCGCGATGGCCTGTCTGTACTCGTGCAGCTCAATGTGTTCGTTTGGCGTGTGATCCAGACTGGAATCTCCGGGACCGTAAGCCACAATGGGACAGCGCCAAACCGGTCCGACCACGTTCATGTCAGAGGTGCCGGTCTTGACTTTGAACGCCGGCTTGCCCCCGCATTCGCGGATCGCCGTTCTGAGGGCTCGGGACACGCTGTTGTCTTTGTCCGCCCGAAACGCAACCTCTTCGGCGTAGAAAGTGACTACCGCGCTGGCTGGCGCCAAACTGATCAATTTTCGCTTGAAGGCATCGTGGTCTGCCCCCAAAGGCAGACGAAAGGCTATGGTGGCTTCCACTTGCTCGTTCAGCCCATCGTGGTCTGAAACGATGCGGCGCAGCGACGGGTCAATGGCGTCGAAGATGTGTTCTTTGTCACGGTTACACTCGTTGACGTACTGCTTCAGCCGATTCCAGTATTCGACCAACTCTTCACAGACGCTGGCCCCTTGCCCTGCCGTGTGGCTGGCCTCGCGCCGGAGCAGACAATCCATCAGCAGGCGGCCCTTGTAGCCCAACGTGATCCGCTCCCAGCCGCTGGGTTCGCCGATCACGACGCAATCCGGCGCATGTTGGGTCAGCAGATGGCGCGCCCCGCGCGACGAGGCCGACTCTTCTTCCACCGCACCTGCTACGATGATACGCAGTCCGGCGACGCCAATGGCCTGCTGACGCATCTGATTGGCTGCACGGGCCGCCGCCGACACGAAAGCGCACAGTGGGCCTTTAGCGTCTACCGCGCCTCGTCCATAGAGCCTGTCTCCCTCCTGGCGGACGGGTATTTGGCCCGTCACAGTATCAATGTGCCCCAGCAGCATGATTGCTCTGTCGCCGCTGCCAATGACGCCTACCGCGTTGCCTGCCTCGTCAATATGCGCCTGAAACCCCCGGCGCGCCATTTCAGCGACCAGGTACTCTACAGCCGGGCGTTCCTGTTCCGAAGGGCTATATCGTTCCAGCAAGCCTCTCAACAGCTCGACTTCCTCGTCCTCCTGAGCTCCCCCACGGCGCGTGGGCGCGCCGCTCATGGGGGAAGAAACGCCGCCCCCTCCCGTCATGCTGAGCCGAAGGCGAAGCATCTCGCGCTGGCAGGCGTTGAGATTCTTCGCTGCCCCTTCGCTGCGCTCAGGGCTACGGCTCAGAATGACGGGACAGGGTAGTTTCTTAGTAGCAGAGTGAAGAATCTCGTTGGGTTGAGCTGACATCTCTCTTACACCGACCTGGGATACGATCCCAGGATACGCAGAAACTTGGCGATTTCTCCGAGATGGCTGATCGCCTTTTGACACCGTTCTTCGTGCAAACCGCCGGCGAAATCCAGATAGAAGAAATATTCCCAGGGCTTTCCCTGTAGCGGCCGCGATTCGATTTTGGTCAGGTCAATGTCACGCAGGGCAAACACTGCCAGCGTCTTAAACAACGCGCCAGGCACATTGTCCATTGAGAAAACGATGGAAGTCTTACTCGGCCCGTCGGTTTTGACCGCCTCGCGGTGCAAGATTAAGAACCGCGTGTAATTCTCCTGGTCGTCTTCCAGCCCGTCAATCAAAATGTCCATATCGTAAATTTCGGCGGCGCGACGGCTGGCGATGGCTGCCTCATCCTGGGCGCCGCTCTCCTTGAGGAGTTTCACGCTGCCGGCGGTGTCGTAGGCGGTGACCCGCTCAATATGCGGCCAGCGCGCAAGCGACCGCTCGCACTGTGCAAGAGCCTGCGGATGGGACTGAACTTTGCGGACCTGCTCCAAACTGACGCCGCGGTTCACGATGAGACAGTGCACGATGCGGATAGCGATTTCGCCCACCACATGGAGATTGTGGCGCAACAGCAGGTCATAGTTGCGATGTATGCTGCCGGCCAGAGAATTCTCTATCGGTACAATGCCATATTGCGAGGCCCCGCTCTCAACCTGCTCGAAGACCTGATCGAACGACTGGTTCGGCACTGGCTCGATAGATTCTCCGAAAAACTTCACCGCGGCCTCTTCACTATAGGCGCCCCGTTCGCCTTGGAACGCGACCCGTAACACTTCTTCACCCATCGCGCCGCTCCTATTCCTCATCAGATTGCGCCGAGTCCAGGTCGGCCTGCAAAACACGCCCCACTGCTTCGGCTGCGCGGTCTAGCTGCTCGATTGAGATCACCAGCGGGGGCAAAAAGCGAAGCACAGTGCGTCCGGCCGGCAACGCCAAAACCCGTTCCTGCATCAAGGCGGCTAGATACGGCGCCGCTTTGCTGCGCAACTCAACACCGACCATCAACCCCAGCCCACGGATTTCCCTGATCTTAGGCGACGAGATCTGTCGCAGCCGCTCCATGAAATGCTGTCCTTTCTCGGCTGCCTGTCGGGGCAGGTCGTGGTCTTCGATGTACCGGATGGCGGCCAGTGACGCCGCTGCCGCCAGAGGGTTGCCTCCAAAAGTGGAGCCGTGGCTCATGGGGAGGATGTTTTGCACACGGGGGCCGATAAGCGTCGCGCCCATGGGCACCCCGCCACCGATGGCCTTGCCCAGGCATAGGATGTCGGGCGTCAGGTCGTAGTGGTTGCAGGCGAACATTTTGCCCGTGCGACCAAAACCGGTCTGCACTTCGTCCAAGATCAGCAAGACGCCGCGCTCCTGACAGAGTGCCTGCAGGCCCTTGAGGTACTCGGGGCTGGCGGGGCGAACGCCGCCTTCGCCCTGAACGACCTCAATCAGCACTGCGGCCGTCTTGTCGTTAATCGCCTCTTGTAGCGCGTTCAAGTTGTCGTATGCTACGTGAGAGAACTCCGGCACCAGCGGCTCAAAGGGCTGGCGGTACTTCTTCTCCCAGGTAGCGCTCAGCGCGCCCATCGTCCGGCCATGGAAGCCGCGCATTGTGGCAATGATGCCCGGCTTGCCCGTTGCCATGCGGGCGAACTTGATGGCCGCCTCGACAGCCTCGGCGCCCGAATTGCTTAAGAAAACGCGGCTCAGGCCTTCGGGTGCGATTTCCGCCAGTTTCGCCATCGCCTTAGCGCGCTGGTCATTATAAAAGCTCCCCGATAGTGAGATGAGTTGCCTCGCTTGCTGGCAAATCGCTTCGGCCACGTATGGATTGTTGTGACCGATAATGGCAACGCCATGGCCGCTCATGCAGTCAATATACTCGTTGCCGTGATCATCCCATAGCACAGCCCCATCGCCGCGCACGATCGCCAATTCGCGCTGAGGGACGACGCCGGTCGCGTGGCGTTTTTCCAGTTCGATGGTGTCCATTTATCGCCTTTTGCCCCTTTCCCCAATCAGTCAGCAGAACTATAAGGTCACCACACCCTCGGTGAATTGAATGGCCTGCCCGCCGACCCGTACCGCCGTGATATGTTCGGCGGAGCCGTCTACTTCGATGTATATCGTGCTGGGACGGTCTATTTCATAACCCTTAATCCCCTCATTGAATGACCGTCCCGCGCCCTTGCATGGCGTTGCGGACAGGTTGCTGGATTCGGGCGTCGGCGAAGACCACCCGTCCGACGCCTTCTGCAATGGCTTCGGCTGCGCCCATGACCTTCTTTTTCATCCGCCCTTCAGCAAAATCCATGAACTCCTCAACGCGCTCTTTTTCAATAACCGGAATCAAAGAACTCTCATCCGGAAAGTCTCGCAGCAGACCGGGCACATTCGACAGAATGATCAATTGCTCGGCTTGGACCGCCGCCGCGATCACGGCAGCCGCACGGTCGCCGTCTACGTTAATGGCTTCCCCGTCATAGCTGATGGCCGGTGGGGTGACCACCGGCAGGTAGCCATTTTCGATCAACAAGGTGAGCAGGCCGACATTGGCGCGTTCTACCTTGCCGGTATAATCGTCGTGCAGGATGCGCCTTTTGCCGTTCTCGATAATCTTAATGCTGGATTTGCGGGTGCCTTCCAACAGTCGGCCGTCCAGGCCGGACAGACCAACGGCGTTCACGCCCAACTGCTGAAGTCGCTCCACGATGGCCTTGTTGACCTTGCCACAGTAGACCATCTCGAAAATCGTCAGGGTCTCACGGTCGGTGTAGCGGCTGACGTAACCCGAAACCGAAGTCACGAAGACCGGCGGGCGGCCCAACTTCTCGGCGATGACATTGGTCTCATGCGACCCGCCATGAACCAGAATGATGGGTTGCCCTGCTTTGTGCAGGTCGGCTATGTCCTGACATACCGCGTCTATGTCAATCCCCTCGCTTCCCCCGACTTTGACTACAATCATCAGAAACCTCCCCTGAGGGCTTTCACAATCCCCAATCCGAAATCCGCGATTACACGGGATGCAGGCCCGGAAAATCCAGGCCAGTCGTTTCAGCCCAGCCATACATGAGATTCATGCATTGCACTGCGCTGCCAGCAGCCCCTTTCATCAAGTTATCCAGGGCGGCAATGGACACAACGCGCCCGCTTCGCTCATCAAGCTCAAACCCGACATCACAGTAATTGGTGCCGGCCAGAATCTTTGGCTCCGGGTAGCGATAAATGCCCTTGCTGTCTTTGACCAGCCGGACGAAGGGTTCTTCGGCATACGCGCTTCGATACACTCTCCACAGGTCTTTTTCGGAAACGGGCTCTTTTACAAAGACGTGGGCAGTAGCCAGAACTCCTCGCACCAGCTCGATGGCTGTCACCGAGAGATGGACGGGCGGCGTGTCCGAAGAAGATGGCGACGGATTGTAAAGGCCCATCTCTTGAATGACTTCGGCAGTGTGGCGGTGGCCGACTGGCGCGAAAGAGCGTACGGCGCCGCTGCGTTCAGGGTGGTGCGAGGCTGGGCTGGGTGCGTTGCCTCCCTCCGATGAGCCGACTTTGATGTCCACAATGATGCCGTGGCTCTCGTTGACCAGGCCAGCGCGAACCAGAGGCAGCAGTGCCAGGTTGGAGGCGGTTGCATTACACCCGACACCGCTCACATAGGAGGCGCGCTTGATTTCCTCTCGTCTCAGTTCTGGCAGGCCATAGACAAATCGCTCGAGCCATTGGGGAGCAGCGTGGGGATGACCATACCACCGCTCGTACAGGGAAGGGTCTCGCAACCGGAAATCTGCGCTCAGGTCAATGAGTTTGGGCGCCAGGTCGGCGAATCGGTCAATCTGGGTCATGGCTTCCCCGTGTGGTAAGGCCAGAAAGAGCAGGTCGCACGGTTCAAGCGTGGAGAGCGCGCTGAACTTCAGTTTGATACGCCCACGCAGGTTCGGGTGGATGCTGTGTATGAACGCGCCCGCGTTTCTTTCGGAGGTCACCTGCCGAACTTCTACGTGCTCATGGCTCAGCAGCAGCCGGAGCAATTCCCCGCCCACATAGCCAGAGCCCCCAACGATTGAAGCCTGAATCATGCTCTCACCTCTAGCCTCTGGCGATTCCTACCAGGTAGTCCACGATGCGGCCGGGGATGTCAACGCCGGTAGGGGCAATGCTGTTTCTGAATTCCATCGTGTAATTCACCTCGTTGACCAACAGCCCACGCTCCTGGTCCTCGAGAATGTCAACAGCCAACACCCCGCCGCCGACGGCCTGAGCAGCAGCTACCGAGAGCCTGTTCAGTTCGGGAGTGACCGGGCAATTGCTGGCCTTGCCGCCGCGAGCTGTGTTGGTAATCCAGTGGGCAGAGTCGCGATAGATGGCGCAGATGGTCTCGTCGCCCACGACAAAACTACGGATGTCACGTCCGGG
>DAOTYC010000075.1:0-10132 GCA_034435095.1 Anaerolineae bacterium
CCGGCCTGAGCAGCCAGGGCCATCGCCCGCTCGACATCGCCCTCGGCCAACATCTGCGCAATCCAGGCCAGATAGCACAGACGCCGTTCGCCAGCCAGGTCCGTCTCATGGCTGAGCGGGCGGCCGGGTTCCGCCAGCCGGTCGAGATGGGCTAGAGCCTCGCCGTACAAGCCGTTCGCTCGGGCGTTGCGAGCCAAATACAGGTGCAGATATTCCAGGCGCGACAACCATTCTGGGCTCAGTTCGCTTTCGGGGCAGACCTGGCGGGCCCATTCCAGCTCCTGCAGGGCCTGCGTGGCAGATGAAGCGTTCAACGCATCGCCCAGGCCGGTCAAACGCGAGCTGTAAAAATTCGCCAGTTGCGACCCTATTGCGCAGCGCAAAGGGCCGGGCCGGTCGGCACTCAGTTTTCGGGCCGTGGCCAGCTCAGCCAACATCAGCGGCTCAAACTTTGATGTGTCTCCCGCAGATGGCTGGACGGACAGTATTCTCTGGTACAGCAAAGCCAGCCGGTAATGCGCCTCAGCCGAAGCGGGGTTGGCAGCCACGACCGAGCGGTTCTCTTGAATTTCCTTCCATAAAGCAGGGTTCACAAATGAAATCGCCAGGTCCTCTTTGGGTTCAAAGTCGGAGTCATACCAGGTCATTTGAGCTGCGTCGAAGGTCACGTTCGCAGGCCGCGCGCTGAGAACCTGCTCCTGCTGCGCCGGATCGGGCAATTTGACCGTTATCAGGGAGCTGCCCACCGCGCCCGGCCACCGCGACCCCAAAGAGCTGGCAAAGTGAAAGCTGACCTGATCGCCCTGTCCGAGGTTCTGGCTGTACGACATATCGAGGCTCACCACGCCGCCAGCCGGCACGTCAAGGGTCAGCGCGTATGCTTGAGTGACGACCTGCTGTGATTCGACAGGCGGTGTGGAATGTAGGGCGACGAGCTGTCTGGCGACGCCATTCGTGCGAATTGTGAAATCGGACAGTCGTTCGGGGTCGAACATCAGGCCGTCCGGCAAGGCGACCGGGATGGTCACTGTGATGGTTTGCGGCTCTACGCGGTCGGGATTCTGGATGAGGAACCTGCCCTCCACCGCCGCTGATACGCGCTCGCCCTCATTCTCAATCTGGACATTTAGAATCTGGGCGTCCAGGCGGCAATCGCCCGATTCCAAAGGGACTGGCGGCGAAGCGGAGTAGGCAGTTGCCGGAGACTGGGCCGCTGCCCCCCGCAGGGTCAGGCCGGCCAGTGTCAGAAGGAGGACGACCAGCGCAGTGAATCGGCAGGCACTCCCGGCTGCTTGGCAAGGCTTTGCACAGACATCGGTCGGAGCCGCAGGCCTGGGAACGCGGCCCATCGCTTTGTTGTCTAGAGCTGAGACGCGCTGTGCGCGCCGTTTGTCGAGCAGCCATAGGGAAATTTGCATTGATACCAAAACTCTGCTATTCTAACTGCGTGGAATTGTCTCAGTCCAAGACCTATCACGTAAATCCCGTTTGGATGAAAGAAGAGCGTTGGATATGGTAAAACTGCTAATGAGCTGGGATATTAAGAAGAACAAGGAACCTGCCTACTTTGAGTTCATCATGAAAGAATTCACGCCCGGCATGATGAAGCTGGGCTTACAGCCGTCAGAGGCGTGGTACACCGTTTATGGCTCAGGCCCACAGATCCTGACGGGAGGCATGACTGAGGACCTTTCCAAAATGCGCGAAATCCTGAAAAGCAACGAATGGAAAGAATTGAAAGCCCAGCTTCTGACCTATGTAACCAATTTCCACGAAAAAGTCATCCCGGCCACCGGCCGGTTTCAGTTGTGAAGCCCGATTGAGGGCGGACACATCGCTGTCCCTGAAGACAAAAATCACACTACAGACACAGGCTGTTAGTGTGATTTTTGTCTTCAATGGCGTCAAGGCGCCGACAATCAGGCTTTGCTGTCCGATGCGTCGGCAGCATCTGAAGTCTTCTCTTTGCTCCCGGCCTTCGTTGGCTCGGATGGTTCATCGCGTTTGCCCGGAAGCAGGGCCGAATTGCGACGGTTATCGGTGACGTAGAAGCCCGACCCCTTGAAGATGATGCCCACGGGCTGAATGACCCGATGGACTTTGCCCTCGCACTCCGGACAACGCTGAAGTGGCTGCTCCGAAAAACTCTGAACTCGTTCGAAAGTCACTCCACAAGACTCGCAACGATACTGATAAATTGGCATACCTGAAACCACCTCGCTTTGACTTGTTTCAGCCAGTAGCTTTACAACTGAACTATTATACAGCAAGTGCCCCAAGAGGTCAATTTTCCGCATTTACGGGGTGCATCCAGGATTTTAGGCAAGTGTAGCAGTAGCCGTAGGTCGGGTTTCCATACCCGACCTGCGGCGGCAGGTTTGGAAACCTGCCCTACGACTCGCCTAGAATTCTGGATGCAGCCGAGGCTTCTGCAACACTTGCCGTTTTCGGGCGTTGATGCTATAATATCGGCAACAGGTTTGTTGAAGAGCACTCGACTGATGCAATCGGGTCGAGTTTTTTGTTTTGTGTCTCTGCGCTGGAAGGAAGGAGTTGAGGGGCGATGAAGTGGCAATTGAGCCTTCAGGACCTGTATTTCCTGGTTGATACGCTGATGCCAGAGACCCGCGACCGGGCGCACGCTGCCAGCGTCATCCAAAGGGACGAGCAGATTGTGGAAGCCATGCTGGACGATGAACGCTTGTTCCAGCGCATGATTTCCGACGATGAAGTCCTGGTGCGGGCCTCTCCCTGGCTGTTCTTCACCGTGCTCTTGCGACGGGTGCGGCGCGAGCTTGAAAAGGAGCCGTTCACCGTCGAGCGGCGCGATCAGCAGAAGGTGTTCCTGTTCGACACCGAGCAGGTGGTTGATCTGTTGCAGCAGGAATCGCTGCAAGACTATCTGGCGGCGGTGTTGGCTTCTTTCACCCGCGTGCGCAGCGTCACCGTGCCGATCCGCGTCAGGAAGGGCGTGTGGCACAAATATCGGGTCAGCGACCTGGACGTGGATAGCCTGGTGCGTTACAGTGAGACGGTGGACGAGAGCTTTCGCTACGACGCCCACCGGCGGATTGGCGATGTCTGCCTGTTCCTGACGGGCATGTTCCCGGACTACATCGAGGCTCAGCATCGTTACCCCCACAGCCGACAGCTTCGGTTGCGGGCGCGCAGCCAGGTGCTCAATCGGCGGGAGGACTACGAGGACTATGGCCGCGCCTTCTATCGCCTGGCGGCCGAGCACGAACGGGCCGAGGCCGAAGGCCTGGCCGATGTGTTGCAAAACCTGTCGCAGCACTTTGTGCTGGCCGAGAAGCCGCTGGCGTTTATGGCCGAACGCTACTTGAAGCTGTCGCGGAACCGCCTGTTTGACGTGTCGTGACGATGGCGAGTTCGCCCAGAACGGCGGCGTCGCCGGCCGGGCGGCCGGCAGCGTCGGCCATCGTCAGGCGCGCGCCGCTCTGCGGGTCATACATGCCGGCGATAAGCCGATAGCGGCCAGCCGGCCAGTCGGCAGGGACGATCAGGCCATAGTTGTCGCGGATGCGCTCGCCCGGCAGCCAGGCGTTGGTCGGGCGGAAAGCAGCCGCCGGGCGACGGTCGCTCTGCCAGACGAGCCGGTCGCTGTCGTCTAGCATCTGGGCGAAGACGACATAATCTCCGTCGGGTGCATCGGTGGCTTCCCACAGCAGCGAAAAGCGCAGGCTTTCCCCGCCTGCGATTTCTGCCTGTCCCCGCTCGGTGTGAAGGTCATAGCCCAGCAGACGGATGCCGTGTCCCAGCTCGCGCCGCAGTTCATGTTGGGGCGCATCGGGGCTGGGGCGGTCGGCGGCGACGTACAGACACAGGCGACAGTACTCGCTGAAAACCTGTTCGGCGATGGGATAGGTGTGTGCCACGAGCCACTTCTCGGCCGGCCGGGGCAGCCCCAGCGCGGGCACGCGGTCTATCGCCAGCCAGAGGCGTGGATGGCGGTCTATCAGGCGCGCCAGCAGCGCGGCCTCATCCGGCGAAGGGTCGTCTTGTTTGCTCAGCAGGCAATACCACTTCATTGCGGCTTTGTTGTAGTTCATGAAGAAGCCCATGTAGGTATGGTTGCTGACCAGGAGTACGTCGTTGGGCCGCTCGTGGCGGGCCAGGAACTCGACCAGGGCCATGTAATCGTCGCCCGCGCCGCGGTCGGGTGCGTCATAGTAAGCGTTCAGGCTGACTCCGGCGACCAGAAGGGCGAGCACGATGCCGCCCGCGCTGGCGATGGTTGACCGGCGACTGGCTGGCCGCGCGCGGAACCAGACTAGGCCGGCGAGGGCGATCAGCGTGAAACACGCCGCGGCGATCAGCGGCAGCCAGAGGATGACCACAGAGTCGGCAGTCAGCGGCCTGAGCCAGGCCAGCCGCACCTGCTCGCGGCCGATGATGGATGGCGAGAAGACAAAGGGCAACAGCGGCGGGGACAGCGCGAGCGGGCTGCCCGTCCAGCTTCCGGCCAGGCTGCGCGGGATGCGCAGATAACGGACGAAGTTCACGCTGGCGGCGAAGGCCTGGATGCTGATACTCCAGATCACCAGCAGGGCGGCGAGCGACAACACGATGCGGCGCAGCCGCTGCCAGCCGGCTGGCCGCCGACTGGGGGGTAGTTCGCCCAGCAGCCAGGCCAGGCCCGGCGCGACGAAAAGCGCGAGCAGGGGCAGCACGCCCACCAGATAGCGCGGCCCCCAGGCCAGGCCACCCTCCCAATCCATCCACTTGGCGAACATGACGGCTGGCGCGAGGAACAGGGCCAGCAGAAACGTCCCCTCTCGCCCGTGCCGTTTGATGAAGAATGGCAGAGAAATGACCGACAGGGCCAGGGCCGGCGCGTAGAGGAACAGGCCCTTGCCCGGGCTGAGGAACAGGCCATACAGCCCCTCGGCCAAAGGCGTCCAGAAGCCCACCGTCTGGGCATAGCCGCTGCGGAACGGCGTGTGGAAGCGGACGTAGTTGTACAGGGCGATGACCAGCACGCCCGCGCCAACGCTCAGGCCCAGCGCCGCCGCCGCGCGCACGATCCGCCGCCAGCCGCCCGCCCGGCCCTCCGCGTCCGCCGACGGCTTGTCCGCCGGATGCGGCAGTGGCCTCCTGCGCCACAGCAGCGGCCCCAACGTGTACAGGAGGAGGATGGGCAGCAGGGTCAGGTTGGTGACCCGTGTGACGGCGGCCCAGCCCATGGCCAGGCCGCTGCCGAAGAGGTACAGCCAGTGGCCCTGTTGGTGGAAGGCCAGCCCGAAGTACGCGCTCAGCAGGAGCAGGCATCCCATGAACGGCTCGCTGTAGAATGTGCGGCTGTACGGCCAGGCGAGTGTCGCCAGGCCGTAGATGCCGCCGACCAACAGGGCCACATCGCGGCTATAGCCGAGCCTGAGCACATACAGGCCAAGCACGACCGCCGTCAGCGCGGTTACGATGGGGTTGAACAGATACGTCGTATGGATGAGGCCCAGGCCGGGCAGGTGCAGGGCCAGCCAGGTCAAAGGGGCCGCCGCCAGTGGCCCGCCCAGGCCCTTCTTGGAGTAAATGTCGCCGTCCGCGCCGAAGTCGCCCTGCGCGTCCTGATAGCCGGCTGTCCAGCGGTCCCAAATGAACGGGCCGCTGTCGAACTGGCCGCGTTTGGCGATGCTCTCGGCCACGGCGTACATGGACACACTGTCGCTGGATTCCAGGTAGCCACCGTAGGTCAGGAGATAGACGCCAAACAGAAACAGCCCCAGCCAGAGGATGACCGCAGTGTCGGATGCGCGATGCGCAATCGGTTGGCGGATGGGTTGAGATGAATCTGACATGGGCGCATTGTACCGCGCAATGGGCAGCGACGCAACTCTCCTTACTTCGTGAAGCCGCGCACGGTGACATTGAGCTGCGCACTGACGCCCGTTTTGATGCCTCCCCCCGGCGCCCCTGACCCCCAATACTCGAACGTCTGCTGAAATTTGGCCCACTCCTCGCGCGTCATCGCCAGGGTCGGCAGCGGGCTGTGGTTGCCGAAATAGCCCGGCTCGCCCCAGAAGTTGTCGTAGCCAAACTGGGCGCCCAGGCGCAGGGTTGGCTTGACGCCCTCCAAAGGAACGACGATGGTATCCGTGCCGGGCACGTTATAAGGCGGAAAGTTGTACGCCTGGGGCCAGCCAGAGATGTCCTTGAACGTGTACCGCTGGCATGTCAGCGGCATGAAGAAAGTGCCGCCCCAATAGGCCTTTGACCTGTCGTTGGCCCATATCCAATACCACGTATCAATCTGGTCACAGTGCTTGCCCCCTATCGGTAGATTGGGCGCGCCGACGTCGGAGAAAGAGATTTCAACCCAATTGAACTTGACTTCGGCGAACAGCGGGCACTCCGGCTGGTCATACTCGAAGGGCGCGCTGAGCTTCGATTCTGCCTCGCCGGCGACCGCCGAGACCTGCCATTTGATGTGCTTGCCGCACAGCGCGGGCAGCCTGATCGTATCCGACCTTTTGCCAGGCTCAATCAGCCATTCGACGCCTTGAAGCCAGCCCAGGTTGTAGGGCGCGCCGTTCAGATAGATCTTGAACCCGCTGATCTTCTTGTTGTCGCCGTCCCATTTCCAACTCAACATTCGCTCGTAAGGGTCTGTGTCGCCCCAAATCGAGCGGATGCCCTCCTCGGACAGGGCGTAGGGTACGGGCAGGTTGGGGTCCTCGTACTTATAGGCGACCTTTTCACCGCCGGTTTCTGCGCCAACCGCCTGAATGGCTACCCCCATCTGAAATGCACTGCCGGCCACCTCCTGGCGCGTCCCGTTCCAGGCCGATTGGGGAAACTGGCCGTTGAACGCGCCAAGTTTGCTGAGCTGAGTGCCGGCCCAGCCCCAGCATTCGCCGCTGAGGTTCAGGACGCCATCGGCGGGAATGGGAATCACCAGCTCTTTGTCTGTGCCGGAGGCCAGGTTGAGGTTGCCCTGGCCGCCTGTCAAGGCGATAAACGCGCTGGGGTCGGTGGGCAGGCGCACTTCGGGCAGGCCCTCGAATGACGTGTAGAAATAGATGCGGTCGTAGCCCCCGCCGACGCTCAGATCGAGCAGCGTGAGCCGCAGGTAGGGTGTCAGCGTGGCCGGGCACTGTGGTCCGATGGTCACCGAGGCGATGTTGCTCGGCGCGCTGCCCACCAGGTTGACGGCGTTGACCCAGAAGCTGAACAGGCCGGGACCGGGCGCAGGGAGCTCGCACGAGGCCGGGCCGGAATTTGCCGGCTTGAGCGTGGCAAGCAACTGCGGCGTGGCGCCCACGCTGGCCGCCCATACTTCGTAACTGCTCTCATTGACGGCGTTATCATTCCATCTCAGGACCACTTTGCAGTCTTTGGCTTCTGCCTGCAACGCGCTGGGGGCGTCGGGCGGCTGGAGGGCGAAGAAGCTGCCCACCACGAGCAGGCCGTCGGGCAGGGCCGCGGGCGGGATGACCTGCAGAGGCGGTGCGGCCTGCCCGGACGAGGACGACGGCGGCTGGCCGGTGGGGGAGGGCATTTTGGGCGGCGGCAGCGGCGGCTGAGCCGGCACCTGCACCAACGCGCCCGGCGTGAGCGGCTGCCTAACCAGAGTCGGGTTCAGTTGGATCAGCGTGTCTGCCTGGATGTTGTGATCGGCGGCGATGTCGGCGAGAGTCTGCCCTGCTTCGGCGCGGACCATCGAGATCAACTGGCCCGGCTGCGCCGGTGGCGCGCCGACGAAATCCATGGGCAGGCTCTGGCCGATCAGGCCACGCACATCGGTAGCGCGGACGAACAACAGGTGAGGTCCCGCCGGCAGGGAGGGCGAAAAGTAAGCATAGAAAGGCGATTCGCCGTCGGCGTCGAAGCTCTGTTGCGTGGCACTGAGCTCGCCATCCAGCCACAGCTCCACCTGGCGGATGGGCGCGTGGCCGAAGGCGGTAGCCAGCACCAGCATCGCGCTGCCCTGTGGCTGGACTGCGCCGGGTGCTGGCTGGGCTATCCATACGCGGGGCGGCTCGAATTCGGCCTGTGCCTGGCGCAGGCGGAAGGCATACAGCAGGCCCGCTCCCACGAGGACGAGAGCCATCAGGACGAGTGGGACGACCAGCCAGGTCCAGCTCCGCCGGCTCGCGCGCCGGGCGATGGGGGCGGTCGCGGAGCCTGAGCGGTAGATGGGCGGAGTCCGGGCCGTTTCCAGGCTGAAGATCACGTCCGGGCCGAACGCGATTTGATCGCCTGGCCGCAGCCAGGTCGGACTGCCGATCCGCTGCCCGTTCACGAACGTACCATTGCGCGAGCCCAGATCTTCGAGAAGCCACTGGTTTGCCTGCCAGCTCAGCCGGGCATGATGCCGCGAAACGCCGACATCGTCGAGCACGACATCGTTGTCCTGGCCCCGACCAACGGCCAGGACAGCTTTGTCCAGAGGGAACGTCTGAGCGATCGCCCCGCTGCGGCGCACCAGAGAAAACGCCACTTGCGCTGATTGGTTCACCATCCCGCTTCCTCCCCACAGTTCCGCGATTCTTTCGCGCCATTTGTGCCCTCGATGGTTGTGTCCATCGCCGGCGGCAATTTTTGGTCACCGTTCATCCTGGCCCACAGATCGGCAGGCTCTCTCGCTGCGTTCCGGTCTGGCTGATGTTGCCCGCTCGGTCGCCGGCTTCGACGCGGTACTCGATGCTTGCACCGCCGGTGGCGCCTGGAATGGTCATGCCATAGTCGTCGCCGCCGAGAGGGGGCAGGTCAAAGGTATTCCAGCCGTCGCCGTCGAGGGCATAGTGAAAACGCACCCAGCCTACGCCAGACCCGTCGCTGACCTCAGCGTGGATGAACGCCCGGCAACCGCTGTCGGATGTGCCCTGCGGCTCCAGCCACGCCTCGATGGACGGCCCCTCACGGTCGCCGGGAGGCGGCGGGGGCGGCGCGGCGCACCTGCCTTGAACGGAGATATTCACCGACAGGCTTTGCTCTGAGCCGTCCGTTTTCACCGCGCGCAAGGTGTGGGTCTCGTCCTCACACGGGCAGATTTGTCTGACGCCGTCGTCGCCCGCGCCGGCGTCGCCGTCAACCCAATAGGCTCTGACGCCGGACACATGCCAGCGCACGGTGGTGCACGAGCCGGCCTGCACCGTGTCCTGGTCGGCCCACAGGCGGATGTCCGCCGCCATGGGCACAGGGGTCGGTGTATGGGTTGGATAAGGCCGCGCGGGCGTCCAGGTGGGAGTGGGGAAAGGCGGTGGCGGTGGAGTGGCGGTCGGGATTGCCGGCGGCGTCGGCCAGGGCGTCTGAGTCGGCGCCACCAGGGGTGGCGTCGGCCGGGGAGTGGCGGTGGGCTGCACCAGCGGCATGGGTGCCGGGCTGAAGGTCGCGGTAGGCTGCACCCGCGGCGGGGTCGGCGATGGGCCAGACGCGGCTGCTGGCGTGGGGGTCGGGGTCAGCAGTCCCTCGACGATCACATACGCCACCGCTTCCGGGCCGATGCGTCCCTGGCCGTCCATCGCCCTGGCGCGGATGGCATAACGGCCAGGCGCGCCCGGCAGCCACTCGACCTGTGCTGCGACGAACTTCTGCCCGCCGCCGGAGACGCCGCCGAGGAAGACGTTGTCGGCCACGAACTCGATGTCCTTGACGCCGTGCGGGCTGGAGGCGTGGGCCATCACCACCTGCCTCTCCAGGCTGAGGCGGGCTCCGTCGAGGGGCTGGTCAAGCCAGGTGTTTGGCCCCGGCGCGCTCGACCCACTGCACCCGGCCAGGGCCAGCAGCAGGAACAATCCAATCGTGTACGAACTCAGGTGCAATCTCATGGCCCACCTCCAGACCTTAAAGAACACTCAGCCAACGTCGGTTTCACTGGAGCGAAGAGGCTTTGTACGGCTGGGACACGGGGCGGTCAGGAGTTTCGAAGATGTATCCTGATTGTCAGTATAACCCTTTACAGGGAATAAGTCAATTTGCCTGAGGGTGCATCCGAAATTTAAGGGAGCTGATGCCTACGCCGTTTTCGATAGCCGTCTAATGGCTCTGACCGTCATTCTGAGCTCCCCCACGGCGCGCGGGCGCGCCGCTCATAGGGGAAGAAACGCCGCCCCCTCCCGTCATGCTGAGCCGAAGGCGAAGCATCTCGCGCTGGCA
This sequence comes from Anaerolineae bacterium, assembly GCA_034435095.1. GTDB lineage: Bacteria > Chloroflexota > Anaerolineae > DAOTYC01 > DAOTYC01 > DAOTYC01. The sequence goes on from DAOTYC010000075.1 coordinate 10,117, forward strand.
GGCGTTGAGATTCTTC